>JAGWUU010000073.1 GCA_028868335.1 Sphingomonadales bacterium
ACCCCTGCTCGAAGCTGAGGTCGAGGGAGTGACGATGTGGTTCAAGGCAGAGAGCCTGCAACCTGTCGGGGCCTTCAAGATTCGCGGGGCGTGGCATCGCCTGTCCGACCTTTCGCCTGAAGAGCGGGCGCGCGGCGTGGTCGGCGTGTCGAGCGGCAACCATGCGCAGGGGGTTGCATGGGCGGCCAAGCGACTGGGTATCCACGCGCGGATGGTGATGCCCAACGACGCCCCGCAAATCAAAGTCGAGGCAACTCTCGATCATGGTGCGGAAATCGTGTTCTACGATCGACCCGGCGGAGAGGATCGCGATGCCCTTGCAGCGCGACTGGTGGAAGAAAGCGGAGCAACGCTGGTTCACGCCTACGCCGACCCCTGGGTGATCGAAGGCCAGGGGTCGATCGGGCTGGAGATCGCCAGCCAACTTGCCGCGCGCGGTGTGCCCGGCCCGACCCGGCTGGTCTGCCCGCTTGGTGGGGGCGGCCTGACGGCTGGGCTGGCCTTGCCTGTCCCGAGGCTGAAATCGTGCCGGTCGAACCGGAAGGTTGGGATGACGTCAGGATCAGCCTTGAGCGCGGCGAGATCGTCAGGGTGGCAGACATTTCCGCGCCGACGGCCTGCGATGCGCTGCAAACGCCGTCCACCCGGCCGATCAACTTTGCCGTGATCCGCGAACGGGTAAGGCAGATTCCCGTCGTGACGGCGGCGGAGGTGCGCGCCGCCCAGCGCTTCGCCTTCGAGAAGCTGCGCGTGGTGGTAGAACCGGGCGGGTCGGTCGGGCTCGCAGCGGTGCTGGCGGGCAAGGTTGCAACGGACGGTGTGACGGCGATCATCCTGTCGGGCGGAAACACTGATCCCCAGGCCTTCGCAAGGGTGCTGCTAGGCGTCGATTAGTTGCGTTTGACAATCGGTTTTATCCGGCACACCTTCCATGCGGTTCTCGACAAGGAACGGGGGGAAAATAATGGAAGCCAGGATGCTGGCGCCGGCCGCCGCATTGGTGATCTGGTCGCTGATCATGTTGCTGTGGATCGTGTTCACGCGCTTTCCAGCGATGGCCAAACTGGGCCTGACGGCCGGAACGGCGAAGCCAGGCGGGCGCGGCCAGGACCTTGACGGCGTGCTGCCGGACGCGGTGCAGTGGAAGTCGCACAATTACACACACCTGATGGAGCAGCCGACCATCTTCTACCCGACGGTGGTGATCCTCGCGATAGTGGGGCCAACCTCGCTCGATGTCACCCTCGCCTGGGCCTATGTCGCCATCCGCATCGTTCATTCGCTCTGGCAATCGCTGGTCAATCGACTGCCGGTGCGGATCACGTTGTTCACCTTGTCGACCGTCTGCCTGCTGATCCTGGCGCTTCATGCCGCCAGGCTGACAATTTTAGCTGCCTGAGAGGAACTGGACGATGATCGGAATGGAAATCCTCAAGCCGCTGGCGGTCCTCGCCGGGTGGACCATGATCATGTGGATCTGGATGTACGCAACGCGCATTCCCGCAATCAACAAGCTGCCCAAACCCAGCGAACCGGGCGCCGACCAGGGCTGGACCGGAGCCATGCTGGAAAGCCTGTTGCCGCGCGAGGTACAGTGGAAGGCGCACAATTATAACCACCTCCACGAAGCACCGACGGTGTTCTACGCGGTGGCGCTGGCGCTGGCGATCATTGGCAAGGGCGACGGAATCAACGCGGACATCGCCTGGGCTTACGTGGCCCTGCGCATCGTCCACTCGATCTTCCAGGCCACGGTCAACAAGGTGATGCCGCGCTTCGCATTGTTCGCGCTGTCATCGCTGTGCCTTATGGCGTTGTGCCTGCATCTGCTGATTGCGGTGTTCCACGCCGCCTGAGCGGGAAGACAATACCGGCCGGGTCCGCGCCCGGCCGGACACCCTAGAATATCTTGCGGAAGCTCAGCGAGATGACCCGCCCGCGCGGATCGATATAGTCCGGCTGATAGGACAACGGCACCGCGCCGCTGGCGTCGGTCACGTTCTGGCGGGCGTCGAACACGTTCTCGATCTGCACACCCATGCGCGAGCCCTTGAAGAACGGTGTCGACTTTACCAGCTTCGGCATCCGCCCGAGATCGGCGAACAGGTTGACATTGACCTTGGCCAGAGCGCCGAAGCGCAAATCGCTCGACCCTGGCACCCCGCTGGCGCGCACGCTGGTTGCTTCGGCCCATGTGCCCTGGATGAAGGTGCCAAATCCCTTGTAGAATGCTCCACCGTTGAACTCGAAGCTGTTACGTGGCGTACCGCCACCGCTCAGCGCGTCACCATCGAGCAAGTTGAGCATCGGTCCGCCGGGCGCGACCAACACCGTGCTGGTGAATTGGATGGTGTGGTAGAAGCCCAGATTCCAGCGGCCTTGGCCGTTGCCGCCAAACATCATGCCCCGACCGCCGCCACCTCCACCCGAAGGCGGCCCACCCGCGCCAGGAAGCGGGCCGCCGGGGCGTGGACCGCGCCCGCCGCCGAACATGCTACCCATTCCGCCCATTCCGCTGTCCTGCGCCTTGCCGATCGTCCCGCCAAGGTTGATCCCCCAGCGCAGGCGCGACCCGTTCTGTTCCGCAAGAGTGACCGGGCGCTGATCGACCGCGACGATGTTCCCGGCCGCATCGCGCGTCACTCGCCCGGGGAAAGCCGCCTCGATCGCCGGGGTCAGCAAGGGGAAACCCGCGCTGACATCGCTCGAGCGATTGCGGAAATATTCAACCAGGAAATTGGAATTCTTCAGCACCGGCAACTGCCAGTTGGCTGAGAGCTTGAGATCGCGTTGGCGTTCCTTGAGAAGACCGGCATTTCCGCCCCCCGCCACCGTGGCAAGCACGGTTTTTCCGGTAACGAAATCATAAACTGGAACATTGAGGGTCAGGGTTTGAGGGTTGCCAAGTTGCGCCAGACTCGGCGCTGCTTCGTTGACGATATAGCTGGCCTGCAAACCCAGCCGCCCCGTCGGTGACCAGGTCACGCCCGCGCTCCAGTCGGTCAGGCCACCAAAATCGGAAAGGTGATCGTAGCCTGCGCTGACGTTGAGCGTGATGTCGCCCACGGCATCGAGGAAATTCTCGCGGCGGCTGGTAACTGGGATCACCAGATTGAGCCCGGTCGAAACGTCACCACGGATAAGGTCCGCCGCGCTGGCGGTGCTGCGGGTATCGCTGCTCTGGATGTTCGACCAGGCAAAGCCCAGCTTGACGGTCGCGCCGACGTCACCGCCCGGCAGCCGCATCGGGTGGCCGATCATCGTCGCCAGGCTGGTCACGCTGTCGGTGTTGCTTTTGGCGTTGTCGAAGCCGGTTCCGGCATAGCGGTCGATCCGGGTTTCGCTTTCGCTATGGCTGGCGTCTGTCGTCGCGGAAAACTGCCATCGCCCGAAATTGGTGTTGAGCCCCGCCCCACTCGCAAAGGTCGTGACATGGCTGGCGCGCTTCAGCGGAGCATCAAGCGCGTCGAGCCCGGATTCGCTCTGGCTGTCGGCACGCGATGCATTGCCGTTGAGGCTGACCTGACCGGCCTTGCCGTCCTTGCCCAAGCCATGCGACCACGACAGGTTGAGGCCGTAGTTGGCAGTGTCAGGGATCAAGGTGCGATGCTGCGCCGGATCAGGGCTGCCAGCAGGAACGGGATTTGCCTGGATCACACCCCGCTCACTTTCATAGAGCGGACTGGTATCGTCGGTCGTCGCGGTCACGCTCAGACGGCTTTGGCCCTGGATCTTGAGTAGAGTCCCTTCCAGTGACCCGGTCGAGAAGCCTCCGCGCGTCGGCACGCCGAATTTGGCTTCGACGGAGCGGCTGCGAAAATTGTCCTTGAGGATGAAGTTGATCACCCGCGCATCGGGAGGAAAGCCATAACGCAACGCCACCTCTTCGGGCAGCACCTCCATTCTCCGAATCGCCTCCGGAGGAAAATTGCGCATTTCACGAAAGTTGGCGATGCGCTGGCCATTGACAAGGATCACCGGCATTCCGCTGCCGCGCCCGCGCCCCGATCCGGTCTGGGCGCTGACGCGGCCCAGCAACTCGGTGATCGAACCCGCGCCAAGCGCCGCAATTTCATTTTCATCGTAAGTTGCGATCGGAGCCTGTGCCGCCTCGATCTGTCCCTTGATCCGCGTGGCAACCACCACGATCTGCTTGCTGTCCGCGGGCGCGGATTCGGTATCAGCAGTTTCGGTCGGTTGCGCGGCGGTCGGCACGACCGCTTGCGCCCCGGCAATTGGCGCAGCTTCCTGCGCGTTCGCCGGAACAGCCGAGAACGCAACACCAAGTACCGCAAGGGAAGTCGTTTTCTTGATCATTTGCTACCAGTGGGAACCTGCAGGTGAACAGTTCTTGACCCTGCGACGGAGCGCCGATGCAGTTCGGCCGCCGACGGGCGCATCAGCCAATGGCAACGTCGAATTTGTGCGGCAAGGACAGGCCGGGTAATAAATTGTCACACCGGCGATACATTCGCCACGCGTCGATCGCGCCTAAGGCTTCCCTTTTCCACCACTCGCGGTTATGGCGCGCCGCAATGAACCTGACCAAACACGGAAACTGAGCGCGGATGGCGAAAGAAGAACTTCTGGAAATGCGAGGGACGGTCGTTGAACTGCTGCCCAACGCAATGTTCCGCGTCCGCCTCGAAAACGATCACGAAATCCTCGGCCACACCGCTGGCAAGATGCGCAAGAACCGCATCCGCGTGCTGGTGGGCGATGAGGTGCTGGTCGAACTGACCCCTTATGACCTGACCAAGGGGCGGATCACCTATCGCTTCATGCCGGGCCGCGGCGGCCCCGGACAGTATTGAGCGCGCCGGCAGCGGACCGCTGGCCGCGGCTCGTCCTGGCCTCCTCTTCGCCGCGCCGCCGCGATCTGCTGGCACGCATCGGCGTAACGGCTGACCGGATCGCCAGTCCCGACATCGACGAAACCCCGCTAAAGGGCGAAAGCCCGCGCGCCTATGCCGTGCGGCTGGCCGAGGCCAAGGCCCGCGCCGTCGTGCGCGCGGCGGACGAGGTGGTCCTCGCGGGGGACACCACGGTCGCGCTCGGCCGCCGCATCCTGCCCCCTGCCGACAGCGAAGTGGTTCAGCGCAAGCTGCTCGCGCTGCTTTCGGGGCGGCGGCATCGCTGCATCTCGTCGGTCTGCGCGATCGACACCCAGGGCAAGGCGCGCACGCGCACCGTTGAAACGGTGGTCGCCTTCAAGCGCCTGAGCCCTGCCGAAATCGACGCCTACATCGCCAGCGGCGAAGGGCTGGGCAAGGCAGGCGGCTATGCCATCCAGGGCCGCGCCGAAGCCCTGATCCGCTTCGTTTCGGGCAGCCATTCGGGCGTCATCGGCCTGCCGCTGTTCGAGACGCGCGCCTTGCTCAAGGCGGCAGGTCTGTCCCTTGGCTGAGTGGCTCGTCGAAGAGGGGATCGGCGAGGAACGCGCGATCCTGCTCGACGGCGGCGAGGTATTGGCCGCGCGACTGCGCTGGCCCGGCCGGCTGGAGGCTGGCCTCATCGCCGATGCGGTCCTCCAATCGCGCACGGCGGGGGCGCGGCGGGGCACGGCACGGTTCGATTGCGGCGAGGAAGCGCTTGCCGACAACCTGCCCGCCGAAGCCTGCGAAGGGGCGCCCATTCGACTGAAGGTGACGCGCGCCGCAATGTCCGAAGGCGGACGCCACAAGCTGGCCCAGGCCAAGCCCACTGCCGAGCCGCTCCGTCCCGCACCGGGGCTGGCCCAGGCCATAGCGGGTCGGATCGTCAGGTCCTTCCCGACCGGCCTGTGGGAAGACGTGTTCGGCGATGCCGCCCTGGCAAGGTTCGACTTCAGCGGCGGCTCGCTGGTCGTTTCGCCGACCCCGGCTATGACCGTGATCGACGTTGACGGCACGCTTGCCCCACCGGCTCTTGCGCTGGCGGCGGTTCCCGCGCTGGCGCGGACGATCGGGCGAATGGACCTTGCGGGCTCAATCGCGATCGACTTCCCGACCCTTTCCGACAAGGCGCAACGGCGCGCAGTTGACGAGGCGCTGGGCGCAGCGTTGGCGCAATGGCCGCATGAGCGCACCGCGATGAACGGGTTCGGCCTGGTGCAACTCGTCGCCCGCAGCGAACGGCCTTCGCTTGTCGCGCGGCTCGCGCAGGATCGCGAGGGCGCCTTCGCCCGGCTGCTGCTGCGTCTGGCGGAGCGGGTGGACGCCCCCGGCACGTTGCTGCTCACCGCCGCTCGCCGCGTGCAGGCTCGCGTCCGGCCGGAATGGCTCGATGAATTGCGCCGCCGGACCGGGCGTGACATGCGCTGGAGCAATGAGGATCCGATCCTCATCGATTCGATCTCTGTTCAGGCCGTGCCGTCATGACTATCCTTCCGAAGAAATGCCCGATCTGCGGAAAGCCGCGTCACGCCGAACATGCGCCGTTCTGTTCGACCCGTTGCAAGGATCGCGACCTCGTCCGCTGGCTGGACGATGGCTATGCCCTGCCCGGCCCGCCTGCGATCGACGAAGAAGCCGACAAAGCGTAACGTGCCCTCTTGCCAAGGCGCGTCGGCTTCGCCATAGGCGCGCTTCCAACCGCTCGCCGGTCCGTCAAACGGACTGCCGCCGCAGCGCTGCCCGGGTAGCTCAGTTGGTAGAGCACATGACTGAAAATCATGGTGTCGGCGGTTCAATTCCGTCCCCGGGCACCATTGCCTCTCCCGTTGAAATCGGGACGGCAGCTTGCCATCATTCGGTACATTTGCGCCAAAATTGTTTCACGCCGCGATTGATTCGAGTGATGTTGCGGCGCACAATGAACTATGCGAATTGCCATCGTCGATGAAAGCGCCTCTCGCGCCGCGGTGATCCGTGAAGGGTTGGACGCAATTGACGATTGCGAGATATTCGTTCTGACAGAACGACGTGGGCTGGTTGCCGAGATTGCCGGGATCGCACCCGACATCGTATTGATTGATCTTGGAAACCCATCGCGCGACGTGCTTGAGGAATATTTCGCTGTCAGCCGTGCACTGGCGCGACCGATCGCGATGTTCGTCGATGAAAGTGACGCCGAAGCGATCTCCGCATCGATCGACGCGGGCGTGTCCTCCTATGTCGTGGATGGGCTGGCGGCCCACCGGATACGCCCGATTCTCGATCTTGCGGTGCGGCGCTTCAACGCTTTCGCCAAACTCCAGGCAGACCTTGATGAAGCTCAGGGCAAGCTCGCCGAGCGCGAGTGCATCGACCGCGCAAAACGCATCCTGATGGAAAGCCGCAAGATCACCGAGCCCCAGGCCTATGCTGAACTGCGGACGGCCGCGATGGATCAAAGTCGGCGGATTGCGGAGATCGCCCAAGCGGTTGTGACCGCGCACAAATTGTTGGGAGGCGCATGATGGGCGGTAATTTGACGATCAGCTTCCTGCCGCTGGTTGATGCCTGCCTGCCGATCCTGGCCCGCGAGCATGGCTTTGCCGAGGCCGAGGGCATTTCGTTGAACCTTGTCCGCGATATGAGCTGGGCGACGGTGCTGGACCGGCTGCTATACGGCCACAGCGATGCGGCGCATCTTGTTGCTCCGCTGGCGATCGCAACCACCCTGGGACGCGGCCGCCCGCCTCAGCCTTTGTCTGTGCCCTTCGTACTCGGCCTCAACGGCAACGCCATTACCTTGCGCCCCGATCTGGCGGACCAAGTCGCTCCGCCTACCAGACTGGGTGATCCACGGATCGTCGGAACAACATTCGCCGCCCTGGCAAAGACCAGTGCCGCCCAGGGCAAGCGGCTCCGGCTCGGCGTGGTCCACCGCTATTCAAGCCACAACTACATGCTGCGCTATTGGTTGGCGGCGAGCGGCGTCCGACCCGATCACGATGTCGAAATCGTCACCATCGCCCCGCCGTTCTGTGCAGATGCGCTCGAAGCCGGCGAGGTCGACGGAGTGTGTGTCGGCGAGCCATGGAACTCGGTCGCAGTTGAGCGCGGTGCTGGGCGAATCATCCTCGCCACCGCACAGATCTGGCGGCGTGGGGTCGAAAAGGTCCTCGCCCTCCGCCAGCCCGTACTCGAAGACAAGCGCGAGGAAACCGAGGCACTGATCCGCGCACTCGTTGCGACCGCCCGGCACTTCGTCGAACCGGAAAACTGGGACGCAAACGCCGCGATCCTTGCTCGGAGCGACTATCTCGACGGTTCAGCCGAACTGATCAAGCGCGCCATCTCCGATCGTATCCTTTTGTCCCGCGGCAGCGCACCGGTCCACTATCCGGACTTCATGTTCCAGTATCGCGAGGCGGCGAACTTCCCGTGGGTGAGCCAGGCGGAGTGGCTCTACACCCAAATGGTGCGCTGGGACGGGAGCAGCTTTTCGCCTGAAGACGCAGCCAAGGCCGCGCGGGTGTTCCGCCCCGATGTCTATCGCAGCGCCCTGCTGGGCAGCGGCGAGCCCCTGCCCGGCGCCAGTTCCAAGGTCGAAGGAAGCCTATCCCAGCTTACCGCCATCGGAACCCAGCAAGGCCAGATCACGCTGGAAGAAAACAGCTTTTTTGACGGTCGGGCTTTTGATCCAAGCGACCTGCCGGGCTATCTCGCCGGTCTGCCCTGATGCGATTTATGCTGCATCGCAAAAAACACTTTACCTGAAGCTCGCGAATCGCTTACCAATAAGGCGTTCGATTGGCCGCGCTCCAAAGGTGGAACGCATACGGCAATCGGCAGAAACGTGACATTGTGTGGCAACGGCGCCGCCCGAATCGATCCCGTTCGGATCGTTCGAGGCGGCTTTTTTGCATGCGCGAAATGCGAGGGTTCGAAACGTGACTCCAGGTTGGTCAGCGCAGCAGCAGCGAGGCGATCAGGCCCGCGAGGAGCAGCGCGCAAAGCACCTGCCAGAAGCGCACCGGATCGCGTTCGATCAGGGGCTGTTTCCGGCGCGGCCCCAGATCGAGCGAGCCCCCTCCTTCAAGCGCACGCAGCAACTCGATCACATCGCCGAAGCGTGCTTCCCGATCCGGTTGGATCGCGGTGAGGATCGCGTCGTCCAGCCAGCTCGGGATTTCGGGACGGTGGCGCGACGGCGGTACGGGTCGCCCGAAACGCGGACGCTGGAAGGCCTCCTGCTCACCGTAGGGCCACTTGCCGGTGAACCAACGGTACAGTGTCACCCCCAGCGCGAACTGGTCAGTCAAGGCATCCCCGGCGTTTCCTTCGAACTGTTCGGGAGCCATGAACCCTGGCGTTCCGGGGATTTCATCCACGCGGAAATCCTCCACGCGCGGCAGGCGCGCAACGCCAAGATCGATCAGCTTGAGCCCACCCTCACGCGTGAGGATGACGTTGTCGGGCTTGAGGTCGCGGTGAACCGCGTCGATCCGGTGCATTGCGGCAATGGCGCGGGTAAGCTTGATCGCGGCATCGAGCCCGGCTTGCGGCGTGGGCAACCCACGCTCGATCCGTTGCGCCATTGTCTCGCCTTCAAGGTAAGGCAGAACGCCGTAGAGCGCAGTCTGGCGATCGGGCCGGACCGGATGTGCTGCGAGAACGAATGGGCTCGTAATACGTTGAGCGAGCAGCATTTCCCGCGCGAAGGCAAGGCGCAGAGCCCGTTCGGACAAGATTTCGCGACGCGGAAACTTGATCACCACTCTGCCGCCGTCCTCGCAATCGGTGGCAACGAGCAGCACAGCGTGACGCCCCTCCGACAGCACCCGCTCAGCGCGAAATCCGTCGATGCTGTCGCCAACTTTCGGTGGCTCGGCAAATGGCAATGTCGAGAGGCCAGCGAGGATCCCGTCGTGGTCGGGCGCCGGCAGGCGGACGATGTCCAGCACCAGCGCCGTGGCATTGTCGCGCCCCCCACCTTCGATCGCGGCATCGGCAAGCATCTGCGCGGTAGCCTCGGCGCTTGCGTTCTCCGCCAGGATCGCCGCCATTTTCGTCGGGGTAAGAACTCCGTGAACGCCGTCACTGGTCAGCAGGATCCGGTCGTGCTCGGCAAGCTCGATGTCTCCGTGGTCAAGCCGCAATTCGGGTTCGATCCCGAGCGCGCGGATCAGGACGTGGCGCAGGTCAGGTTCGGGGCGGACATGATCGGTGGTGAGGCAAGTCAATCTCCCGCCCGAGAATCGCCAGGCCCGGCTATCGCCAACGTGAACCAGGTGCGCCCGGCGACCCCGCACAGCCAAGGCGCTAAAGGTCGTCGCACTGTTTTCCATGGCATCGCCGCGCCCTTGCGCGTGCAGCCAGCGATTGTAGGCGGCCAGCGGAGCGTGCATCGCCTTGGCTGGTCCGATCGTGTCGGGCATGGCGTAGAACCCTTCCACCAGGGCGCGGACTGCCAACTCCGCGGCAACCCGCCCCCCCTTACCGCCCGATACGCCGTCGGCGACCGCGGCGATGATGCCGTGACGCGCCCGTTCCAGCGCCGTTCCCAGATGCACCCCGCCAAAGTCCTGGTTTTCGGCACGCGGCCCAATGAGGCTCGAAAAGCCTGCCGCCACCACGAGTTCGCCGTCGCTCCGCATCAGCTTCGCACACCCTTCACGCATGCGTGCACGTTGCCCGCCCGCGTGAGGATCATCTCTCAACCAGTTCCGTCAAGCCTCAGGAGGGCCTAAAAATGGCAACGCTCGCCATGACCCACGACTCACCGACCATCCCGACCGGAAGGCCATTCTGGCAGTCCGGGCACCGCGCAACCCTGCTTGCCGCGTTCCTCTACTTCGACATCTCGTTCATGTGCTGGGTGATGCTGGGGCCCCTCGCCCCGATCATTTCCAAGGATCTTGGCCTCGACCCCGCGCAGAAGGGCTTCATGGTCGCTGTGCCAACACTTGCCGGCGCGATCATCCGCCTGATCGATGGCTTCATGGTCGACAAGATCGGTCCCAAGCTGACCGGGGCGATCAACCAGATGATTGTCATCGGCGGTTTGTTCGTCGCTTGGTGGTTCGGTGTTACGAGCTATGAGGCAACTCTCGCGGTCGGAGTGGTCCTGGGTTTTGCCGGGGCGAGCTTCGCGGTTTCACTGCCGCTCGCCAGCCGTTGGTATCCGCCAGAGCATCAGGGCAAGGCGATGGGGATCGCCGGCATGGGCAATTCCGGCACCGTTTTCGCCGCGCTGTTCGCCGCGCTGCTCGCCAAGACCTACGGCTGGAACAACGTCTTCGGCCTCGCGCTGATACCGCTCATTGTGGTCTTCGCATTTTACCTGATTGCTGCGAAGGACAGTCCCGAACAACCTGCCCCAAAGCCGATGTCATCCTATGCCGCGGTGCTGAAGGAAGCTGATGCCTGGTGGTTCATGCTGTTCTACTTCGTCACCTTTGGCGGCTTCGTCGGCCTGTCGGGCTCGCTGCCGACGTTCTATGCCGATACCTTCAAGGTGACGCCGATAATCGCGGGCTATTGTACCGCGGCGGCGGTGTTCATGGGTTCGCTGCTTCGCCCGGTTGGTGGTGCACTGGCTGACCGGTTCGGTGGGATCAAGACCCTGACCGTTGTTTACGTACTCGCCGCCGTCCTGCTCGCCACCATATCCGCGGTAGCGACCACTGGACTGGGGCTCGCCATCGCACTGTTCGTCGCCGTGATGGGCACGCTGGGCGTTGGCAACGGCGCGGTGTTCCAGCTCGTTCCGCAACGCTTCCGCA
>JAGWUU010000074.1 GCA_028868335.1 Sphingomonadales bacterium
CAGCCGGGCGATGGAACGCCCGGCATGTTCGTTCCCCGGCCGGGCCGCATCGATGAACAGGTCGCATTCAGTGTCGAGCCCCAGGGAACGGTTGTTCATGTTGCTCGAACCGATCCGGACGATCTCGTCGTCCACGATCATCATTTTGGAATGGACGTAAATGGGAGTGCCCGAGGCGTTATAGGGGACATAAATGCGAAACCGGGCAAGCGGATCACGCGAGGCGATCGCGCGGCACAACCGCACTCGCGCACCGTCCATCGCCGCCTGCTCAAGCCAGCCTGCGGCCGTTTCGGGATTGATCAGCACCACTTCTGGCGGGTCGGGCCTCGACAGGCGTTCGGCCAGCGCCTCCGCCACGGCGCGAGAGGCAAAGTACTGGCTCTCGGCGTAAATGAAGCGCCGCGCCCGCAGGATGTGTTCGACGAAGAGGTTCTCCACTTCACGAATTTCCGGCATGTCGCGATAGGCGGCGCGTGTGCGCGCTATGCCGATCTCGACGTCCCGAAATTCGGCCTGGAGTTCATCAGGCCACGGGGAATGCTCCTGCGCCAGACATGGGGGAAGCGGTGGGCCGCCCGCCACTTCCCAACGCTCTCGCCCCAACGCGGCCAGCGTCTCGGCCGCCTCGCCCTCGACCATCATGGTCATGTCGTGCCACGGGCCGTAGAGCTTGGTGCCATAGGGACGGCGGCGGCGCGGATCGCCTTCGAGATGGTCGGGCGTGTCCCAGCGATCCGAGGTGATGTCGATCCCGCCGCACACGGCAAAGCGATCGTCGATCACCACGATCTTCTGGTGATGGCTGCAACCCAGCGGGTGCGCGGCATCGAACTTGAAGTCGATCCCGGGATTGAGGAACCAGCGGATCAGGTCGAGGATCATCGTCCCGCGGAACAGGAACTTGAGCGCGCCGAAATTCCACTTGAGTACCCGCACCTGAAGATCAGGGTTACGGTTGCACAGCCAGACCATGAACGCGCCAAGCCGGGCCGGAAAGGTCTTGCGGCTTGGTCCATTCCACCATCGCCGTCCGGGTCCGAGACGGGCACGGGTATCGAAGTCCCAGCCGATCAGGTGAATGCGCTGGCGGGCACGCAGCATGGCCTTCTGCATCAGCGTGAAGTAGGCCGCCGCGTCGATCACGACATGGGCGCGGGTGGCACGGACGACCCGCCAGGTCGAAGGCGTTTCGGAACTGTCGAACGATTCATCCGGCATAAAGTGCGGCATATCGCGGCATCGCGCCCGCGTCATCCCCGGGCGGGCTTCCACCAAGCCGCATGTTGTGACAATCCCGACACGAATGGATCGTCCGCCCGACCGCTACGAAACGATGCGGCGCATCGCCCGCCGCCTTCCCGGTGGCATGCCGGTCGCGCGCTGGCTGCGTCATCATCTGCATCCGGACCTTCGCGAAATGCGGCGCTTGCGACGGGACCACCCCCGGGAGTTGTTCCAGCCCTACCCCGACACCTGCGAGGATCGCTACCCCCGGCTGTTCGACGCACTGGCCAGTCGCCTGGATGAAAACCCTTCGCCACGGATTCTCTCGTTCGGCTGCTCGAGCGGGGCCGAGGCACGCGCGCTGCGTCAACGCATCTCCGACGCACGAATCGTCGGGCTTGATCTCAACCGCCGGGCCATCAATGCCGCACGCAGGGCCGATCGCAGCCCGCTCAGCGAATACCGCTGTGCCGCTGCACCCCGCCACGATGAGCGGTTCGATGCGATCCTTGCCCTCGCCGTTTTTCGTCATGGCGACCTTGAAGCCCTCCGACCCGATTACTGTACAGCGATCCTGCCATTCGCACGATTTGCCCAGGGTCTTGAAAGCCTCGATCGTTGCCTCGCTCCCGGTGGGTGGCTGGCGATCTGGCACGCTCACTTCTGCCTTGCCGACACGACAATGGCGGGGCGCTATGTCCGGGAGGCGGTGCATATGGACGGCACCACGCAGGACCTGCTCTATGGCAGCGACGATCGGCGGCTGGATGGTGTCGTCGAGAACACCGCTCTGTTTCGCAAACTGTAGTCAGGCCGTTTGCAGCGCCGCCGCCACGCCCGGTTCCGCTCGTCCGGATTTCATGCCGTTCGGCAAACCCATCGAACGATGACGCAGATGCTTACAAAATCAGCTTGCATAATAAGCCTGCACATTATATTGGTCGCACCATGAGTTCAGCACTATATCTTCTCAGCGACACCGCGCGGCTGCTGCGCCGCGCTTTCGACGCGCGAGTCGGTCAGCTTGGCATGACCAGTACGCAGGCTCGCCTGCTGTTGACGCTTTCCCATTCGGAGGGCGAAAATCAGGTCGCCTATGCCGAGCGATTGGAGGTCGAGCCGATTACGCTGTGTCGCTTGATCGACCGGATGGCCGATTCCGACCTGATCGAGCGTCGCCCCGATCCGGCTGACCGGCGCGCCTGGCGCATTCATCTAACCGCCCGCAGCCGCCAGAAGCTCGACGAAGTGAGCCTGTGTCTGGTTGGGCTGGAGGACGAAGTGTTGGTCGGACTGGACGCGGGACAACGCGATACGCTGTCCGCCCTGCTCGAAACAATTCGTGGTAACATCGCCGGTGGGCGCAGCGCGGGGGTTGCAGTCAATGGCTGACCGCGATCCCGGCGTGATCACCGCCGACGAAACGGTGGAGCAACAGGCTCCTGCCAAGCCAAAGCGCAACTGGCTGCGCCTTGCCTTGATGCTGTCGCTGCCCATCGCGCTCATCATCGGTGGGGGAATCTACTGGCGTAGTCTTCAGGGGCAGGTATCCACCGACAACGCCTATGTCCACGTCGACAAGGTTTCGGTCAGTTCCGAGGTGGGCGGCAAGATCGTCGCCGTGTCGGTCCGCGAAAATCAGCACGTCCAGAAGGGCGATCTGCTGTTCCAGATCGATCCAGAGACGTTCCATCTCCAGGTCGCCCAAGCGGACGCCGCGATCGCCACGGCCCAGGCAAGCGAAGTTGCCCTTGCCAATTCGAGCGCGCTGTCGGGCGCCGATATTTCCGCCGCGCAGGAGCAGATCGGGTTCGCCCAGTCGAACCTGTCGCGCCAGGAAGCGCTGTGGAAGCGTGGGTTTACCACCAAGGCCAGCTATGAAGCGGCCCAGCACTCTGTCTCGATGGCGCAGGAACAGTTGCGCCTTGCCCAGTCCAAGAGTCGCGAGGCCGCCGCCAAGCTGTCGAGCGGATCGCAAATTCCTGGCGTCTATCCGCAGGTCGCCGCCGCGCGGGCGCAGCGCTCGGTCGCCGAACTCAGCTTGCGCCGCAGTGAAGTCCGCGCCCCGGTGTCAGGCATTGTCAGCCAGGCAAGCCGTCTGCAACTTGGCCAGGACATGATTACCGGCGTCCCCGCCCTGACGCTGGTGGCCGACGGATCGAGCTATATCGAAGCCAATTTCAAGGAAACCGACCTTGACGCCATGCGCGTCGGCCAGCCTGCAGAAGTCCGCATCGATGCATACAGCGGGCTGACGCTCAAAGGTCACGTATCCTCGATCGGCGCTGGCACCGGCAGTGAATTTTCGGTTCTTCCTGCACAGAACGCCACCGGCAACTGGGTCAAGGTGACGCAGCGCGTTCCGGTACGGATCGCGCTTGACGAGCCGAGCCCGCGCCCGTTGATCGCCGGGCTGTCAACCAAGGTGAAGGTGTTCACCGACGGCCGCAAGCGCTAAGGGCAAGCGCACCATGGCGAGCGCCGCTGCACCTGCAAGCCGCAAGCCGCCGGTCCGTTCGGTCCGGGCGATGCTGGCCGCCAACGACGATGTCGCGCTTCTGCCGGTCGAAAATCCCTATCTGCTCGCCGTGGGGATCATGCTCGCCTCGCTGCTGCAGATTCTCGACACCACCATCGCCAACGTCGCCATTCCACACATGCAGGCAGCACTTGGCGCGACTTCGGACGAGATCAGTTGGGTCCTGACCAGCTACATCGTCGCCGTTGCGATTGCCATGCCCATCACCGGCTGGCTGGCGGACCGGGTCGGGTCGCGGCGACTGTTCCTGTTCTCGGTGACCGGGTTCGTGTTGTCCTCGATGCTTTGCGGCATGGCCCAGAACGTCACGCAAATGGTGCTGTTCCGCGCCCTGCAGGGTGCGACCGGAGCCTTCATCTCGCCGCTCAGCCAGGCTGCGATGATCGATACCAACAAGCCTTCGCGGCAGTCGCAGATGATGGCGGTATGGGGCATGGGTATCATGGCCGGCCCCATCCTTGGTCCTGTGCTGGGCGGGTACCTGACCGAGAACTGGAACTGGCGCTCGGTGTTCTATGTGAATGTGCCGCTTGGCATCATCTCGCTGGTGATCATGGCGGCCGAACTGCCCTCGCGGAAGATCGTGCAGCGCAAGTTCGACATCACCGGCTTCGCGCTCGTCGCGCTTACCCTCACTTCGATCCAGATGCTGCTCGACCGAGGCAACCACATCGACTGGTTCCAATCGACCGAGGCATGGATCTATGCCTTCCTTGCGCTGTCGGGTGCATGGGTTGCGATAATCCACCTGGTCACCGCCAAGGAGCCACTGTTCAACCGGCACCTCTTCGCCGATCCGAACTACGTCTTTGCCGTGCTGTTCAGTCTGGTGATCGGCATCGTCATGTTTGCGACCATGGCCCTGCTTCCGCCGATGCTGCAACGTCTGTTCGGCTACGGAGTGATCGACACGGGCGAATCGCTGATGCCTCGCGGGGTCGGCACGCTGATCACGATGCAGTTTTCGGGTTTCATCATGCGCCGGGGATTCGATCCGCGGATCCTGATGGCGGTGGGTTTCATGATGGCCGGGCTTTCGCTGTGGGAAATGGCGTCTTGGTCGCTCGACACCGACTACAATCACATTGCGATATCCGGTTTTATCCAGGGCATCGGCATGGGTCTGGTGTTCATCCCGATGAACGCATCGGCCTTCGCCACCTTGTCGCCCGCCCTGCGCACCGACGGATCGAGCCTGCTCAACTTGTCACGATCGATCGGCTCTTCGATTGGCATTTCAGTTGTTACTTCGTTGCTGGCGCACAATCTGCAAGTTTCCCATTCGGACCTTGCAGGCCACATCACCGCCTCGTTTACCGACCTGATCGACTTCTCGACCCTCGACCGGTTCCAGGTGCTGGGCGATGCCGTGTTGCGGATGGTCGATGCCGAGGTCAACCGACAGGCGGCAATGATCGCCTATATCGACGACTTCTACCTGATGATGTGGCTGAGCTTCGTCACCGTTCCGCTGGTTGCCTTCATGCGCAAGGCCGACCTTCGCACGGCCCGACCTACCGATGACGTGGAAGATCGAGGCACGGCGATGGCAGATATGCCGCACTGAACACCCTCTGGCCCAAGGACCCACCGTGCCTGCCGTCGGATCCGGCCGGGTTGGCGTTCCCATTACAGATTCCCTTGGCTGGGCGAAGAGTCATGGCATGAAGGCTGTGGAGGCCGGGCCAACGCTCGCGGCCACGGGTTGCCTTTGCGCACCAACTGACGGGAGAACTGTGATGGCCCTTGATCCTCTTTTCGATTTCACCGGCAAGGTTGCGCTCGTCACGGGCGGATCGCGCGGACTTGGCTATCAGATGGTGATGGCCTTGGCCCGGCGCGGAGCCGACGTGGTTGTCGCCAGTCGCAAGCTCGATGCCTGCGAGGCGGTGGCCGCTGAAGTCCGCGCGCTTGGTCGCCGGGCGCTGGCTGTGGCCTGCCATGCCGGTCGCTGGGACGAGATCGATCATCTGATCGCAACCTCCTACGCCGAGTTCGGGCGCGTCGATATTCTGGTCAACAACGCCGGAATGGGACCACGGATGCCCAGTCACGAAGTAACCGAGGCGTTGTTCGATTCGGTCGTAAACCTCAATTTCAAGGGGCCGTTCCGCCTCGCAAGCCAAGTCGCCAAGCGGATGCACGACGGGAGCGGCGGCACGATCATCAACATATCGTCGACCGGATCGTTAATGCCCCTGCCCGGCGTCGTCCCGTATGGTTCGTCCAAGGCCGCGCTGAACGCGATGTCGGCCAGCCTTGCCGAGGAATATGCCCCGAATGTCCGGGTCAATACACTGTCGCCGGGGCCTTTCCGGACCGACATCGCAAAGGCGTGGCCGGGCGAAGGGCGCGATCCCCTGCCTATCCCGCGAGGCCATGCGGCAGAGCCCGAGGACATCGTGACCGCCGCGCTCTTTCTGGCCAGCCCTGCTTCAATCAACGTCACCGGCAGCCTTGTGCGCTGCGACGGCGGCCAGCATTGATACTCGGCGCGGTCGTTCTCCCGCTGGATGGTCATGTGCATGACGCCCCGCGCAATGCCCTCCGGCCGCCCGGCTTCCACGGCGTTGTGATGAGTCCAGTTCTCACCGGACCTGCGTGAATAGGTGCGTGCCTTCCTGCCATTTCTGGCCGGATAAGCACCCCGATCGCAGGCATTCAGATAAAGCGCCGCGGGACGTCAATCCACCAGCACCTCGTCCAACAAAAGCAAGTCCACCGGCAATTACGGCCGGGCGCAGGCCACGTCATACTGCGACACGGATGCGGTGTTGCGCGAGTTTTGGGGCTGCTGCCCCGCATAGACCGTTCCTGCCTGTCCGTTTGGATTGAACGCGGAACCCGGCGCGGCGGCGGCATTGCCCGGAGTCGTCGGCGCAGCCACGCTTCCGCAGCTTTGGCTTGGCTGACCTGTCACATGTGCGGGCGCATTGGCATGATTCCATCCAGAGGCATTTGCATTGGGTGCCGACGACGAAGTGGAAACTGTTGACGTCCGGGCGGTTGGCGCATTCCCGACCGGCATATGCACTGCCCCGCGCGCGCCGAAGGATGCGTGCGCAATCGACATTGCCGGGAACGCGGTGAACGCCACCACAAACGCGGTGAGCAGATTGGAGGTTCTCATCTCAACTCTCCTTGCGCCCCCGATTTGTGCCCTCCCCCTGCTGACAAAGCGCTAATCTCGTTGGCAAACCACCGAGCGGTCCAAAAAGGCCGGACTAGGAGGAGCGTTGCGCCGCTCCACTCCGGCCTTGACCGATCGAGCGCGACAAAGTGTAGCATACCACAAATCGCCGATGTCCCCAAGGCAGACTTGGATCGGCCAGCCCTGCGCCAGTCAACGCCACCGACTCCCTGGTGCGCTGCGACGGTGCAATGTTGCCGCGGAAATCCGTCGATTGTTATCGCCCCAGCCAGATAGGTCGAGCGTCGGTCGTTGTGGGCAGCCCACACGCCAACAACGCCCGCCGCCTGCATGTCCCAGCCAAGCGACGAACCGATCCCTGTCGGGCCGCTGCGGTGTTCCTTGTCGGCATCCTTCTGTGACTTGCCCGCAAAGGCGGTTTCTTCCACGGCGGACATCCCGGTGTGGCTGTCGGTCGATCCGATCATGCCCAGCTTGAAGGGATTGACCCCGGTGCGGTGTTCGACCTCGAGCCCGCGCAGCAAGGCCGAGCGGACGTAGTCCGATCGATTGGGCGCTGCCCTTGGTCCGTTGGGGATCATGATGAAGTTGAAGCGCTCGAAGTCGGCGAATTCATCGTTGGGGGAAAGGGCCGGAAGCGTCTCGCTATCCCCCTTGATCTGCGTCGCCTCGACCACGTGTTCCCACCGCATCCGTTCCCGCGCATAGGCGGCGGTGATCGGCTTGCCGTCGCTCTGGGCATCGGCAAACATCAAGCCCCCGCTGAGGTTAGGATTGTGTGGGATCGCCATGAACTCGGTCCCGGTCCGCTTGCTGGTTGCATCGAGCCAGGCCCAGAGTTGTTCGGGTTGCTGACCTTCGAGCATGCTGAACGGCATGAATTGCCGGGCCTTGTCTGCCCCGTCAGGCGTCAGGACAACGCGGTGGAGGTTCGATCCGCCGGGCTGCGATGTCCATTCCCAACCGATGAAGGCGGTGAACTTGCCGGGCTCATTGTAGCGCTCTGCGGCATCGATGGCATCCCCCCAGGGGCCGCGCCGCCGCTCTCCGCCGTGCATGTCGCGATAGACGTCCTGCTGGCTGACCATGTCCGACGAAGCCTTGCCCGACCCCACGCGCACCAGATAGTGATAGGCTTTGAGCAGACCGGCCATGCTGCGGTCCACCGCCTCGGCCAACAGGGTCTTGCCGGTCGGCGTTGCTGCCAGATCGGCATCGCCGTCAAACAGCCGCTTGGTGGTTCCCAGCATTTCGGCATGATCGGAAACCGCCAGGAAATCGAGCGGATGAGATAGCTTCCATGGCTTTCCGGTAACCGGGCTTGTCACCGTCTCGCCGCGCGCGAAACGGTAAGCGGTGTCGAGCGTCGCATTAGGGGTTCCGAATAGGAACACGTCCATCGACTGGCTGGTGTGCAGATGGGTATCGCCCCACAGCACCCGAGTCGCCATGGCCGGCGCCTGGGCTGCGGGCACCGCCGCTTGCGCTGCACTGCCGATCCCTGACGAACCGTTTGGCGCGGGCGGTCAGAAAGCGGTTGCCGCAAGGGCAGCCGCGCCAGCACCGGGCCACAGAACCTTTCGCATGGCTCCCTCCACCTTGATGATCACAGTCACCGCCCGGGTCCCCCAACTGCGGTTCAATAGCCTGTCGTCGCTCCACTGCCCTCGCCAGCCGTTTGTCCGCGCGCTGCATCGAGTGCAGCCTTGGCCCCGTCCCGAAAAAAGCCGACATCGGTTCCGATCGAGGCGAACTGAAAGCCTTCCGACAGATATCTTGCCGCCAGCGCAGCGTTGTAGCCGAACATGCCGATGGCGATCCCGGCCGCACTGGCCGCCGCCTTGATCTTGTCGATCGCTGCGATGAAAGCCGGATCGGCGAAATTGCCAGGGGTGATGCCCAAGCCATAGCACAGGTCCATCGGACCGACGAACAGCGCGTCGATCCCCGGCGTCGCGGCGATCGCTTCGACGTTCTCCAACCCTTCGCCCGTCTCGATCATGGCGATGCAGGCAATCTCTGCATTTGCGGTGACGAGGTAATCAAACCCATGGAGCATGATCCCGCGCATCGGCCCGCACGAGCGGGTCCCCTGGGGAGGATAGCGACAGGCGGCGACGGCGCGGGCGGCTTCAACTGCGGTATTGACCATCGGCACGATCACGCCATGCGCCCCGGCGTCGAGTACCCGGCCGATCGCCGCCGCATCATTGCCCGCGACCCGCACCAGCGGCGTCGCTTCAGTCGCAGAAATGGCCGGA
Source organism: Sphingomonadales bacterium (assembly GCA_028868335.1). Taxonomy (GTDB): domain Bacteria; phylum Pseudomonadota; class Alphaproteobacteria; order Sphingomonadales; family Sphingomonadaceae; genus Novosphingobium. Next base: position 9,179 of record JAGWUU010000074.1, read on the forward strand.
ATCAAGGCGAGTAGATGCGAATAGGAGAGCAGGCCGTGCTGAAGATCGAAGCACAGCCAATCCAGCCCCATTCGCGCGATCAGCTCAGCGGTGTGCAACTCTGGCAGATTGATCCATCCCCCAAGCGACGGGGTGCCTTGTTTCCACTGGGCAAGAGCGCGGTTCTTCATCGCTTGCTCACTCCGCGATCAGGCAAAGGCCACGGCGACGGTTCCGAGCGCGCCCATGTCGGCACGGAACGAGTCGCCCGGACGCGCGGGCAGGAACGGGATCATCGACCCCGGCAGCACCACGTCCCCGGCATCGAGCGTGACCCCATAGGCTCCCAGTCGGTTGGCCAGCCAGGCGACCGAATTGAGCGAGTTGCCCATCACCGCCGCGCCCGTTCCCTCGGCAACCTGCGCGTTATTGCACTGCACCGTGCAGTGAACGGCGGCCAGATCAATCGCCCGCGGGTCAACGCGGTTGCGGCCCAGCACGTACTGCGCGCTGCTGGCGTTGTCCGCCACGGTATCGACGATCCTGATCCGCTGCGTATCGAACCGGGTATCAACGATCTCGAAGCAAGCGGTGACATAGTCGGTCGCGGCCAGAACCTGCTCCGCCGTCACCCCGCCCGCAGGCAGTCCGTGTTTCAGCACGAAGGCGATCTCGGCCTCGATCATCGGGGTGCGCAGGTGCCGGGCGATCTCGACAGTCGCGCCATCGGCAACTTCCATCGCATCGGTCAGGAACCCGAAATCCGGTTCACTGATCCCCAACGCCTGCTGGATCGCTTCGGCCGTCAGGCCGATCTTCTTGCCGGTCAGGCGTTCACCGCGCGCCACGCGGCGCTCAAGCACGCCCAGCGACACGGCATAGGCCTGGTCGATGGACATGTCCGGCCATCGAGCGCTGAACAGCGGGACCGATGGGGCTACGCTATCCAACGCCACAAATAGTTCGTCGGCAAGGCCCGCCGTGGACAGACTCATTTGACGCCCCTTACTTCTTTGGTGCCTTGGCATCGCCATTTGCGACCGCCATCCACGCCTGACCCAGCGCATAGGCGCGGATCGCTTCAGCATCTTGCGGAGTGAGTTGCGCCGCGAACGAGACCATGCCGTTGCCCTTGAGCGCGCCGTCGATCACCACCGCCTTGAACGCCCCGGGATCGCCAGCGACCGCTGACCAACGCAGATCGGGCAGCACGCCAGAGCTTTGTACCATGGGCCCGTGGCACACCATGCAATTGAACGCATAGAGCTGGTAGCCACGCGCTACCATGGCCGCATCGCCGAACGCGGGAGCTTTCGGTGTCATCTCGACCCCGCTTGGAGCGTTGTCAGGGATCGAGCCGTTCGCTCCAAGTTTGAGGACAACCACGCGGCCTGGAACCCGGGTGACCTTCTCTTTCCAGAACAGGCCCATGTTGAGCCCCCAGGAATCACCCCAGCCGGTCGAGATTGCGACGTATTGCTCGCCGTCGATCGTATAGGTGATCGGCGGCGCAGTTGCGCCGCGCTTCAGGTTGATTTCCCACAGGACCTTGCCAGTCGCTGCATCATAGGCGCGCAGCAGGCCCATCTTGGTGCCTTCGAACACCAGCCCGGTCGCGGTGGTGAGGATACCGCCGTTGGCGGGCGATCCCAGATCGACCGTCCAGCGCGCCTCCTGCTTGACTGGATCCCACGCGAGCAGACCGCCGCCCTGGCTATTCTGAACCTGCGCGAGCGCCCCCTTTGGCAGCGCCGGGGGAATTCCTGCAGCCATGTTGTAGCCAACATTGAACTTGGATTTGGGAACCTGCGCGGCAGCGTTGAACTGGTAAAGCTGGGAATTGCGCTCGATCGGAAGATAGACCAGCCCGGTGTTAGGATTGAAGCCCATCGGCGGCCAATTGTGAGCGCCCGCGTTGCTCGGGAACTGGAGGTATCCTTGCGCGGGCGGATTGCGAGCTTCGGGCAGCACCATCGGTCGACCGTTGGCATCCAGCCCGCTGGCCCAATTCTGCGGCGCGAAATTCTTGCCCGACAGGAACTTCCCGGTCTTGGCATCGAGAATGTAGAAGAACCCATTCTTGGGTGCGTGCATGATCACGCGCCGCTTGGCCCCGCCGGGACCGATCGGAAGGTCAGCCAGGACGATGCTTTGGGTTGAGGCGTAGTCCCACTGGTCGCGCGGAGTTTCCTGGAAGTGCCACTTGTACTTGCCGGTTTCAGGATCGAGCGCGACGATCGAACCGACGAACAGGTTGTCGCCGTTGCCTTCAGGATCGCGGACCTTGCTGTTCCAGGGTGAGGAGTTGCCGACCCCGATCAGGATCGAATCGTTGACCGAATCATAGACGATCGAATCCCACACCGTCGCGCCGCCGCCATCGGTCTTCCATCTGCCGCTATTACCCCAGGTGGCATTGGCCTTTTCAGCGAACACTTGGTCGGATGCCGCACCATCAGGC
>JAGWUU010000350.1 GCA_028868335.1 Sphingomonadales bacterium
GGTGGCGCTGGGACCAACCGTCCGAGCATTTGCCGATCCTGTTCTTCAATGGCATTGGCGCCAATATCGAAGCAGTTGCCCCGCTGGCGGAAGCATTGATCGAACGGCCGTTCATCATGTTCGACATGCCCGGCGTCGGCGGTTCACCCGAACCGCTTGTGCCGTACAACCCCTTCACCATGAGCTGGACCGCAAAGGAACTGCTCAAGCGTTTCAACGCGGACCGGGTCGACGTGATGGGCGTATCGTGGGGCGGTGCCATGGCGCAGCATTTCACCCTGCAACATCCCGGCACGGCGCACCGCCTGATCCTGGCCGCAACCAGTGCCGGAATGATCATGATCCCCGGCAATCCCGGTGCGCTGACCAAGATGGCCAATCCGCGCCGCTACGTCGATGCGGCATTCATGGAAGAGCACTTCCGTACGCTCTACGGCGGGCTTACCGGCGGGAAATCCGAACACATCAGCCGCCTCACGCCGCCCACGCCGCGCGGTTACCTCTATCAACTGCTGTGCATGCTCGGGTGGACCAGCGTGCCGATGCTGCCCTTCCTCAGGAAGGATGTGCTGATCATGATGGGCGACGACGACCAGATCGTCCCGCTGGCCAACGGACGCCTGCTGGAATCGCTCATTCCCAACAGCCGACTCAAAATCTTCGAGAATGGCGGGCACCTGTTCATGCTCACCCACCGGGAGCAGACCATTTCCTCGATTCGCGGTTTTCTCGACGTTCCCGACCGGGAAGAAAAGAAAGTAGCCTAGATGAGGCAGGATTTGCGCGGCAATCTTCGGCAGGTTCAGCCTGAGTGGATACTGCGCTTCAACGCGCGAACCAGATCCCGCTCAGGCTGAGCCATTCGAAGCCCGCGCGCCAACCGGAGCCCAAGAGCATGCGCCACATCGCCATCATCGGCTCCGGACCCGCAGGGTACTACACGGCTGAGGCCGCGCAGAAACAGTGGGGCGACGATGTTCGCGTCGACATCTTCGACATGCTGCCGGTGCCCTATGGCCTGATCCGAACCGGCGTGGCGCCCGATCACCAGTCGATCAAGGGCGTATCGCGCCGCTACGAAGCCACTGCCCTGTCGGAAAACGTCCGCTTCGTCGGCAACGTAATGATCGGCAAGGATGTGTCGGTCGCCGAATTGCAGAACCTCTACGATGCGGTCGTCCTCGCCACCGGAGCACCTCACGATCGCAAGCTCGACCTTCCGGGCGAGAACTTGGCCAACGTCTATGGCAGCGCCGCCTTCGTTGGATGGTACAATGGCCATCCGATGTTCGCTGACCTCGATCCGGACCTCTCGGGCCAAACCGCCGTTGTCATCGGCATGGGCAATGTCGCGCTCGACGTGGCCCGCATCCTCGCCAAGACCAGCGAGGAATTCGCCGGAAGCGACATTGTCGCCCATGCACTCAATATATTGCAGACATCGAAACTCCGCAGGATCGTGGTCCTTGGGCGGCGGGGGCCGCACCAGATCATGATGACCCCCAAGGAACTGGGGGAACTGATGCACCTGTCGCGCGCGGCGCCGCGCGTCGATCCCGCCGATCTGCCCGAGGAAGGTGAGGATGCGCTGCTGGAACCAGGCTTGCGCAAATCGGTGAACCACCTGCGCAGCTTTGCGGCAATTCCCGAAAGCCACTACGCCGACACGCCGATCGAGATCGAGTTTGACTTCTTCGCCAGCCCCAGGGCGATTCTCGGAACGGACAAGGTTGAAGGGATCGAGGTGGAACGCACCGTGGTCGAAGCCGGCCGCGCCATCGGCACCGGGGAGACTTACACTATTCCCGCCAGCCTGGTCGTCGCCTGCATCGGCTATCAGACATCGCGCATTCCCGGCGTGCCGTTCGACGAACGCGCCGGCCGTTTCCCCAATGACGAGGGACGGATACTCCCCGGCCTCTATTGTGTCGGCTGGGCCCGGCGTGGCCCGTCGGGGACGATCGGAACCAACCGCCCCGACGGATTCGGGGTCGTAGCCAAGATTGCCGAGGACATCGGTTCCGGTGCCGGCAAGCGCGGACGTTCCGGCTTCGATGAACTGGCCGAGGCGCGCGCGCTAAAAGTCGTCACCTTCCGCGACTGGAAGAGGATCGAGGCCGAGGAAGAAGCCCGCGCCCGCGACGGTGCTCCGCGCGAGAAATTCGTCGACGTGGACGCGATGATCAAGGCGCGCGGGCAGTAGCGGCGAGGCGCCTTTCAGCGCCATCGCCCGGTGGCCGGACGGGCCCCCTCTAAGCCTTCGCAACCACGCTT
>JAGWUU010000351.1 GCA_028868335.1 Sphingomonadales bacterium
GACAATCTGACAACGCGTGGCATCGAAGCCGCCCGTATCGTCCCTTCGGGAACGATCCGTGGCGGCTTTTTCGTGTTGCGCGTGGCCTGAGGAGGTACGATTTTGAACGCGCCAGTGAGTTTCAAGCAAGGACTGCGGGACGGCGCTATCGCCGAGCGCCTGGTAGTGATTGGCAACGGCATGGCCGGGTGCCGCGCCGTGGAGGAAGTCCTCTCCCGCGCGCCCGGCCGCTATGCCGTTACGATCTTCGGAGCCGAACCACGGGTCAACTACAACCGGATCATGCTTTCCCCGGTTCTTGCCGGAGAAAAGACCTTTGACGAAATCGTGATCAACGATGCCACCTGGTACGACGACAACGGCATCACCCTGATCTCCGGCGATCCGGTTGTAGCGATCGATCGCAAGACGCAGACAGTGGTGGCGGAATCGGGTCGGGTCGAACCTTATGACCGGCTGCTTGTCGCAACCGGATCCGATCCCTTCATCATCCCGGTCCCCGGCCACAATCTGCCGGGCGTCGTCACCTTCCGCGACCTTGATGACGTCGACAAAATGCTCGCTGCGGCTGAGCAAGGTGGCAGCGCGGTGGTGATCGGTGGAGGGCTGCTGGGGCTTGAAGCCGCGCATGGCCTTTCGCTGCGCGGCATGGCTGTAACGGTCGTCCACCTGATGCCAACGCTGATGGAGCGCCAGCTTGATGAAGCCGCGGGTTACCTCCTCAAGACCGAACTCGAGCGACGCGGCCAGACCATCATAACCGGCGGCGACACGGCGGAAATTATGGAGAAGGACGGTCATGTCGCCGGCGTAAAGCTGAAAGACGGCCGAGAATTTCCCGCCGACATCGTGGTCATGGCGGTGGGGATCCGTCCGGCAACCGGCCTCGCCAGAGCCGCAGGGCTGGACGTGGAACGCGGCATCCTGGTCGACGATCACATGGTCACTTCGGACCCGGCGGTGATGGCAGTGGGTGAATGCGTCCAGCATCGCGGCGCTTGCTATGGCCTCGTTGCCCCCCTCTGGGAGATGTGCCGTGCCCTCGCCGATCACGCAACGGGCAGTCCGAACGGATACGAGGGCTCTGTCACTTCGACGAAACTCAAGGTTTCGGGCATCGACCTTTTCTCAGCCGGCGACTTTGCGGGCGGCGACGGGGCTGAGGACATCGTCATGCGCGATGCGGCCCGGGGAATCTACAAACGGGTTATCGTCAAGGATAGCCGAGTGGTCGGTGCGGTGCTCTACGGCGATACCGCCGACGGCTCATGGTACTTCGACCTGCTCAAGAAGGGCGAGGACATTTCCGAGATCCGCGAGGCGCTGATCTTTGGCCAGGCCTTCGTCCAGGGGGGCGCCCTCGCGGACCCTAACGCCGCCGTTGCCGCCCTTTCCGATGACGCGGAGATCTGCGGCTGCAACGGCGTTTCCAAAGACCAGGTTGTCGATACCATCCGCGCTGGCGCCTGCAGCCTCGATGCAGTGCGCAGCCAGTGCAAGGCCAGCGCCTCATGCGGGTCGTGTACCGGGCTGGTCGAAAGCCTGCTGCAACTGACCCTCGGCGATGAGGTCCAATCCGGCCCCCGGACGATTTGCAAGTGTTCCAGTTTCACCCATTCAGACGTCCGCCGCCTGATTCTGGAAAAGGACCTTAAAGTCATTCCCCAGGTCATGCAGGAACTGGGTTGGTCGACGCCGGATGGCTGCGCGTCATGCCGTCCCGCGCTCAACTACTATCTACTCTGCGCCTGGCCGGGTGAATATGTCGACGACCAGCAGAGTCGTTTCGTCAACGAGCGGATGCACGCCAACATCCAGAAGGACGGAACCTATTCTGTGGTCCCCCGGATGTGGGGCGGCCTCACAAATCCGCGCGAGCTGCGGGCGATCGCCGACGTAGTCGAGAAGTTCAATGCGCCGATGGTCAAGGTTACCGGCGGCCAACGGCTCGACATCTTCGGCATCCGGAAGGAAGACCTGCCCGCCGTCTGGGCTGACCTCAATGCTGCCGGGATGGTTTCGGGCCACGCATACGGCAAGTCGCTGCGAACGGTTAAGACCTGCGTGGGGTCCGAGTGGTGCCGCTTCGGCACACAGGATTCAACTGGCCTGGGCGTCAAGATCGAGCAGATGACCTGGGGCTCGTGGATGCCGCACAAGTTCAAGATCGCGGTCAGCGGTTGCCCACGCAATTGCGCCGAGGCGACGATCAAGGACTTCGGCGTGGTCTGCGTCGACAGCGGCTACGAACTGCACGTCGGCGGCAA
>JAGWUU010000352.1 GCA_028868335.1 Sphingomonadales bacterium
TGGACAAGGTCGAAGGTGCGGCCCTTGAGCGCCCCGCCGGCAATATCGGCCGCGGCGCGCCCGAAGGCGGCGAATCGCCGCCAGTTATCGTCCCAATCGGTGCCGCGCGGATCGAAGTAGGGGCCGCCATCGCGCGCGAAGAACGCCGGGGCGTCGAGCACCAGCAATGGATGGTCCCCGATCTTCGCCGAAAGCAAACGGCCGGGCTCGCCCAGCAGGTCATCCCAGGCATGAACTTTGCGGGCGCGCTTGAGCTTGTCGAGCACGGCTGGATAGCCCGGCAATATCGTGGTCATATCCACCCCGTGCGGGGCGACCGCCGCGGGCAGTGCCCCGGCGACATCGGCAAGCCCGCCGGTCTTGACCAGCGGCACCGCCTCGGACGCGATCGAGAGGACCTTGAGCGTCATCCCAGCCGGTCGATCATCGGCTTGGTGATAAGGCAGACGCCGCTTTCGGTGCGGCGGAAGCGGCGAGCGTCCAGCTCGGGATCTTCGCCCACCACGAGGTTCTCGGGAATTCGTACGCCGGAATCGACGATCACCCGGGAAAGGCGCGCGCCGCGGCCGATGTTGCAATAGGGCAGGATCACCCCTTCGTTGACGCTTGAGAACGACCCCATCTTGACCCCGGTGAACAACAGGCTGCGCCACGCCGTTGCGCCGGAAACGATGCAGTCCTGGCTGATCAGCGAGCTGACCGCGGTTCCGCGCCGACCTTCCTCGTCGTGGACGAATTTGGCCGGGCTGGCCACGACCTGATCGGTCCAGATGCGCCAGTCGCGATCGTACATGTTGAGCTGGGGGACCACGTCGGTCAGGTCGAGGTTGGCCTCGAAATAGGCATCGAGCGTGCCGACATCGCGCCAGTATTCGCCGATTTGCTCGGCCGCGCGGATGCAGCTGTCGGTGAACTTGTGGGCCACGGCCTTGCCGTGCTTGACGATGTACGGGATGATGTCGCCGCCGAAATCGCGCTTGGACGTCGGGTCGTCGGCATCGCGGCGCAGTTGCTCGAACAGGAACTTTGTCTCGAACACGTAAATCCCCATCGATGCCAGCGCCATATCAGGATTGCCGGGCATGGCCGGGGGGTTCTTGGGCTTTTCGACGAAAGCGGTGATGACGTTCTTTTCATCCACCGCCATGACGCCAAAGCCGCTGGCTTCCTTGCGCGGCACCACCAGGCACCCCACGGTGACGTCGGCTCCCGAGTTGACGTGCTGTTGCAGCATCAGCTCGTAGTCCATCTTGTAGATGTGGTCGCCGGCCAGGATCACCATGTATTTGGGCGCGTGGCTTTCGATGATGTCGATGTTCTGGAACACCGCATCGGCGGTGCCCTCATACCAGTGAAGTTCGTCGATGCGTTGGCTGGCGGGGAGGATGTCGAAGCTTTCGTTGCGTTCGGGGCGCAGGAAGTTCCAGGCGCGCTGCATGTGGCGGATCAGTGAATGCGCCTTGTATTGCGTCGCGACGCCGATGCGGCGGATGCCGGAATTGATCGCGTTGGACAGGGCGAAGTCGATAATCCGGCTCATTCCGCCGAAATAGACCGCGGGTTTTGCGCGGCGGTCGGTCAGCTCCATCAGGCGGCTGCCGCGTCCTCCGGCCAGGACATAGGCCATCGCGTCGCGCGCCAGCGGGGCGTGGAGCCGTTCCTTGGTCATCGCTTTCCTCTCCTATATTATCCTATTGATCATAAACCAGAATAAGTGTCGATAGCGGCGGCAGCACAACCTGCGCCGCGCCGGCTTGCGCGTTCACCGCACCGAGATTGCCCTTGCCGCTGCCTCCATAATGGGCGGCGTCCGAGTTCAGCGCCTCGCGCCATGCACCGTCTTGCGGCAGTGGCAGGCGATAGTGATCGTGGACCTGCGGCGTAAAGTTGCAGACCACCGCAACCGGCGGAAAACCGGGCGCTTTTCGTACCCAGGCAAAGACCGAAGCGACTGCGTCGTCAACCACCAGCCACTCGAATCCGTCCCCCTCGCAGTCGCGCGCGTGAAGCGCACCGAGATCGCGGTACAAGCCGTTGAGATCGCGCACCAGTGCACCTACCCCGGCGTGAGAGGGTGCTTCGAGCAGCTCCCAGTCCAGCGCCCGTTCCTCACTCCATTCGCGACGCTGGGCAAACTCCTGTCCCATGAACAGAAGCTTCTTTCCGGGATAACCCCACATCATTGCATAATATGCGCGCAGGGTTGCAAACTTTTGCCAGTCGTCGCTTCCGCTCATCTTGGTGAGCAGGCTGCCCTTGCCGT
>JAGWUU010000075.1 GCA_028868335.1 Sphingomonadales bacterium
GCGCTTGCCCAGCGCCGCCTCGACCGCGACCTTGATCAGGTGGGTGGCCCCCGCGGTCGATTGCCCGGTCCGCGCGCGCGGATCGGCTCCGGCGACGTTGAAATAGCGCAGGGCGCAGAAGTTGATCGGATGGGCCGCGGCGACGTCGGCCAGCATCGTCTCGGTCATCAGCTTGGACATGCCGTAGGGATTGATCGGCGCCTTCTCGCTATCCTCGGTGACGGGCGAGGCCTTGGGAATGCCATAGGTCGCCGCGGTCGAGCTGAAGATGAAGTGCGGCACGCCCGCGGCCACGGCGGCGGCGATCAGCGCACGACTCTTCGCGGTGTTGTTATGGTAGTACTTCAGCGGGTTCTCGACCGATTCGGGCACGATGATCGATCCGGCGAAATGCATCACCGCGCCTATCTGCTGTTCCGCAAAGATCCGGGCGAGCAGGCCCGCATCCTCGATATCGCCTTCATAGAACGGCACGCCTTCGGGCACTGCCCAGCGAAACCCCGTGGTCAGGTTGTCGATCACCGCGACCGGCCATCCGGCATCGGCAAGCGCGAGGACGGCGTGGCTGCCGATATAACCGGCGCCGCCGGTAACGAGGACGGGAAGCTTGGTGCTCATCACGGCTGTTTAGCGGGCATTGGCAAAAATCTAAACGGTTAACCCGAAGGACGAATTTGTATTCATCGCCGGGAAAGGTAGCGGGCGGAAGAGGGAAATCGGGGGCAAGAGTTCCATTCGGTCCCGAAAGGCCCAGTCATGACGATTCGCTTCGCATCCCGCACCGCCGTTGCAGCCCTTGTCCTTTCCCTGTCCGGCGGCGCTCTGCTGGCCCAGTCCGGACCGTGGGGCTCGCCCGGTTGGGATCGGCCCGGTTGGGATCGGCCCGGTTGGGATCACGGTTCCCGCCGGTCGGATCGAATGGGCCACGGCGGGTCCGATTCCGAGGGACGGATCGACGTCGCCCGGTTCCGGGCCGAAGGCGCCGCTGCCGCAGTGCTGGGCAAGGGGGCGATCGCGGTGGTGCCGATGCCCGAAGGAGCTGGCGGCGCCGACCTGCGCCAGGATGCAACCTTTCAGGCGGCAGTGGAAAGCGAACTGGTGCACGCGGGTTACACGACCGTACCGTCGGCGGGCGGACAGGTTGCCGAGGTGCGGATCGTCCGCAGCGAGATCAGTCCGGCCGAACCCAAGCGCAAGCCGCTCAGCGGTGAAATGACCATGGGCGTATCGAACCGGGGCTCGATGATGGGCATGGCCCTGGCCTACGACGCGACCAAGCCGCGTACCGCGCTGATTTCGACGCTGCTTGAAGCCCGCATCAAGGATGCCGCGACCGGTATGGTGTTGTGGGAGGGCCGTGCCTCGCTCGCCTCGCGCGAGGGGGATGAGAAGTGGAACGACACCGCCGTTGCCACCCGCCTTGCCCACGCCCTGTTCGATGGCTTCCCTGCGCGGACCGGGGAGACAAGCGAGCGGCGCTGAGCCCTTGCATGGCCAGGCAATTGGATTCACACTCCACCGTTCCTGAGAAAGGTCGGCCGCGATGAGGACTTTGCCATTCGTCTCTGCGCTGGCGGTGTTTGCCGGTCTGTCGGGCTGCGTCGCGCCGGTCGGCCCGGTACAGGTGACGCGCTTTCACGTCCCCGACACTGCCGCATTGGGCAAGGGCGCGATCGCGGTCGAGCCGGGACCGGGAGCCGATGGCAAGTCGCTTGAATGGCAGGCCTATCAGGTGGCGGTGCAACGCCAGTTGGCGCTGATCGGTTATACCGAGGCCGCCGCCGGACAAGGCGGCCAAGTCGCTGAATTGCGCCTGTCGAGGAGTTCCTACCAGCCGGGCCGTTCCGTCAGCCCGGTCAATGTCGGGCTGGGGGGATCGACCGGCAGCTACGGGTCGGGCGTGGGATTGGGCGTAGGCATCAATCTCTCGCCGCGCCCGGCGCAAATGGTGCAGACCGACCTGAGCATCATGATCAAGCAGCGCGCCACCAACCAGACCTTGTGGGAAGGCCGCGCCAGCTTCGAGGTCAGCGCCAAGTCGCCGCTTGCCGATACCGCGCTTGCCGCGCCAAAGATGGCGGAGGCTCTTTTCAAGGACTTCCCCGGACAGTCGGGTCAGACTATCGAGGTCAAATGACCCCATCAGACATCGTGATCGACGCCGCCTTTGACAGCGGCAACATCGAAATCCTCTCCATCTCCGGCGCGACTGCGCGGCTGGCGATCCGCAAGGATCACCAGTCGGACTTCTACCAGTGGTTCCACTTCCGCGTCGCTGGAGCGGCTGGGCGTGAGCTGGTCCTGAAGATCACCGGGCTTGGCGGCTCTGCCTATCCCGATGGCTGGCCCGGCTACCGCGCCGCCGTCAGCGAGGATCGCGAGTTCTGGGCCCGAACCAATACAACCTATGACAAGGGCGAGGACGGCGGCACGCTGACGATCCGCCACACGCCGCAAGACGGGCTGGTGTGGTTCGCCTATTTCGCACCCTATTCGATGGAGCGGCATCACGATCTGGTGAGCCAGGTCGCCGGGGCGGAAGGCGTGGCCTACCAGTGCCTTGGCCGCAGCCTCGACGGGCAGCCGATCGATTGCCTCGAACTCGGCGAGGGGGAACGGCAGGTCTGGCTCTATGCCCGCCAGCATCCGGGCGAATCGATGGCCGAATGGTGGATGGAAGGGGCGCTCGATTGCCTGACCGACCCGGCTGATCCGGCGGGGCGCAGGCTGCGCCAGCTTTGCCGGTTCCACATCGTTCCCAATGCCAATCCCGACGGCTCGCGCCGCGGGCACCTGCGCACCAATGCGGCGGGGGTAAACCTCAACCGCGAATGGGAAAGCCCCAGCGCCGACAAGTCGCCCGAGGTGTTGGCGATCCGCAATGCCATGGACGAAACTGGCGTGCATTTCGCGATGGACGTCCACGGCGACGAGGCGATTCCCGCGGTGTTCCTGGCAGGGTTCGAAGGCATTCCTTCATGGAACGCGGAATTGCAGGGCGGGTTCGATCGCTACAAAGCGATCCTCGCCCGCCGCACGCCGGATTTCCAGACCCGGCTCGGCTATCCGGTCGCCGGTGCCGGGAAGGCCAACATGACCATGTCGACCAATCAGCTTGCCGAACGATTCGGCGCGGTCAGCATGACGCTGGAAATGCCGTTCAAGGACTATGGCGCCCTGCCCTGCCCGCAACAGGGCTGGTCGCCAGAGCGCAGCGCGCAGCTTGGCCGCGATTGCCTTGGCGCCTTGCTCGAATGGATCGAGGAGCAAGGTTGAACGCTGCGCGAAAGTGCGCGGCTGCGTCGGGTGATTGCGAAGGTCAGCCCAGGCTGGCCGGGCCGAAGGCATTGGGCAGGAGATCGGACAGCCGGTATTCGTGCGTTTCGGTCGCGCCGACGCACCATACCGTCGGATCGGTGCCGCCAAGCTGGGCCAGTTCGTTGAGAACCTGACGGCATCGCCCGCACGGTGCGACCGGATCGCCGGGAACTCCGCGCTTCCCTCCGGCCACTGCCACCGCGACCAGGCCGCCGCGGACTCCGTCGTTCATGGCTCGCGTGACAGCCGCCGTTTCGGCGCAGAGCGCCAGGCCATAACTCGCGTTCTCGACATTGGCGCCGATCACCACGCGGCCGTCGGCGAAGGCCAGCGCAGCGCCGACATGGAACTCGCTGTAGGGCGCATAGGCCGCGTTGACAGCTTCCCGCGCCGCGGCGATCAGGCCGTCACGATCGATCATCGCCTTCTCCGTCACGGTTGCACCACCACCCAGCGTAGCGGCGCTTCGCCAGCCTCGCTCTCCAGCGAGGAATTGGCGGTCCACAGCATCCACGGACGTCCGGCATAGTCGGGTTCGAAGCGGATGCCCACCAGCCACAGATTGCGGTCGATCCGCGCGGCGATCTTGTAGCGGTGCTGGAAACGGCGCGTCAGCTTGAGGATCGCCGGCTTGCCGGTGTGAGTCTCGATCTGGTTGAGAAAAGTGGTCAGCTCGCTTTCGATCCCGGCATCGCTGACCGGATTGGGGCAATCGTCGCCCAGCATGTCCAGCTCGACCACCGGGGGCAGCATGGCCGCATCGCGCGGAACCACCGTGACGAAGTTGGCGGCCTGGCGCTCGGCTGGCTGGCAGGGATCGTAGCGATGCAGGGCGCCGACCTGGAGCTTGGCCGCCTTGGCGTCTTCAAGATTCTGCGCAAAGGTGGCATCGCGGGCAAAGGCGCTGGCCGAGGCGTCGAGATAGGCGAAGTTCGCGCCAATCGCCTTTAGCGCCTTCCAGTCGATCGTGCCGTCCTGCTGCCCGATCTCCGCGCCCTGGACCGGATAGGCGGCGCGGGACGGCAACCAGTGGTGCAACTGCCACCAGCCCCAGCCGCCCGCGACAAGGGCAATCAGCAGGATCACGCCAAGAAAGCGCAGCCGCGTCCTGCTTTTCGACGATTTGCGAGCCATGGTGGTCTGGATTGCGCCCCGATCAATTCACCCCCTGATATGCAATACGCAGATCAGGGTAAACAGCCGCCGGGCGGTGGCGAAGTCAGTCTCGACCTTTCCGTCCAGCCGCTCGAGCAGCATTTCCGCCGCTTCGTTGTGGACGCCGCGACGGGCCATGTCGATCGTCTCGATCTCGCCCGCGGTGGCGCGGCGGATCGCCTGGTAATAGCTGTCGCAGATCGCGAAGTATTCGCGGATCGGGCGGCGGAACCGGCCAAGGCCCAGGATCAGCGTTTCCAGCACTGCGCCATCCTCGTTGCTCGCCTCAAGGATCAGGCGGCCATCGTCGACCGACAGGCGCAGGCGATAGGGGCCCTGATGACCGGCCTCCCACGCGCGCAGCGGCTTGAAGGTGTTCTCCTCGATCAGGTCGAAAATCGCGATGCGGCGTTCCTGCTCGATGTCGGCATTGCGCCACAGGATCGTCGCCTCGTCGAGTACAATATCTATGATCCGGGGGGCGGCCATGGTGGCGGGGCTTTTCGCAGATGCAATATGCTGCCGCAAGGGAACAAATCCGTCCCCGCTATCCACAGCCCTGATCGGTCGCAGGCGGCTTGCGCCATGCCCGCCTTGCGCGCATTGAACCCGTCCCATGACCGAAGCCGCCCTGATCACCCGTCCCGATGAAACCGTCGCCCGCGCGCTGCCCAGCAATGTCGAGGCGGAGGCGGCGTTTCTTGGCGCGGTGTTGATCGACAACAGGGTGATCGAGGAACTGACCAGCCCGATCCTGCCGCAACACTTCTTCGAGCCGATCCACGCCCGGATCTACGAACGGATCCTGCAACTGCTCGATCGCAAGGCGGTGGTCACGCCGATTACCCTCAAGCCCTATTTCGAAGCGGATGAGGCACTGAAGGACCTGGGCGGCGCGGCCTATCTCGCGCGGCTGACCGCGGACGGGCAGGGCTTGCTCGCCCCTCGTGAACTCGCCGGGCAGATCTATGATCTGGCGCTGCTGCGCGAACTGGTTTCGGTGGGGCGCAACCTTGTCAATTCGGCGCTCGATACCTCGGAAAGCGTCGAGCCGATGGAGCAGGTCGCCCAGGCCGAGGCGGCGCTCTACAAGGTTGCCGAAGGGGCCAGCACCGGCAGCGAGGCGCAGGGTTTCGCCACGGCGACCCGCACCGCGCTGGGCATGATCGAACTGGCGCTGCTCTCGGGCGGGCACATTTCCGGCACTACGACCGGCCTCACCTCGGTCAACGAGAAGATCGGCGGCCTCCACGATTCCGACCTTATCATCCTTGCCGGACGTCCGGGCATGGGCAAGACCTCGCTTGCCACCAACATCGCCTTCAACGCCGCCGACCGGCTGCGCCGTGATCTTGCCGACGGGATCGAGGCCGACAAGTCGGTTGGCGCGGCGACGGCCTTCTTCAGCCTGGAAATGAGCGCCGACCAGCTCGCCACCCGTATCCTTGCCGAACAGTCGGGGATCAGCAGCGAAGCGCTGCGCATGGGCAAGATCAGCCGCGACGATTTCCAGCAACTGTCCTACGCCAGCCAGCGCCTCGCCGAGCTGCCGCTCTACATTGATGATACCCCGGCACTGACCATTGCCGCGCTGCGAACGCGCGCCCGGCGGCTCAAGCGGCGGCACGACATCGGGCTGGTGGTGGTCGATTACCTTCAGCTCCTTCAGGGATCGGGCCGGGCGAACGATAACCGCGTCAACGAGATTTCCGAGATCAGCCGCGGGCTCAAGACGCTGGCCAAGGAACTGGGTGTGCCGGTTATCGCGCTTTCGCAGCTCAGCCGCGCGGTGGAACAGCGCGACGACAAGCGGCCAATGCTGTCGGACCTGCGCGAATCGGGCTCGATCGAGCAGGACGCCGACATGGTGTGGTTCGTGTTCCGCGAGGACTACTACGTCGCCGCGCGCGAACCCAAGCGCCCCGAGGAAGGCGACGACGCCAAGACCCACGAGATGCACGCCGCCTGGGCTGCGGAGATGGAGCGGGTCTATGGCACCGCCGAACTGATCGTCGCCAAGCAGCGCCACGGTTCCACCGGCAAGGTGCGGATGCGCTTCGAATCGCGCATCACCCGGTTCAGCGACCTGGCCGACGATGCCTTGGGCGGGCACAACTACGAGTAGGCGTGCGGCCCGATTCCTCCCCGCGTCCTCCCCTCCCCCCCAATTCCGTCATCCTGAAACGAGTTCAGAATGACGGTGTTTTGGGGCGCCTGTGATTCGCAGAAAATATAACGTAAAATCAATAAGATATGCACATTTTTCTTGACTTGCGAATCACCTCGTGCCTATCAGCTCCCATTCCCGCATTTGTGCATGACAGGAGTGCCGCATGGCGCGCGTTACCGTTGAAGATTGCGTCGACAAGATTCCAAACCGCTTCGATCTCGTCCTGATGGCCGCGCAGCGCGCGCGGGAGATTTCGGGTGGTGCCGAACTGACCATCGATCGCGATCGTGACAAGAACCCGGTCGTCGCCCTGCGCGAAATCGCGGAGCAGACTGTGCATCCCGCGAACCTCAAGGAATCGGTGGTCAATTCGCTCCAGCGCGTCCTGCCTGAGGACGATGACGAGGTTGATGACATCGGCTCGCTCAGCCAGCAGGCCGAAGCGCTGCGGATCACCGCGGCTGCGCCGGTGCGCAACACCTCGATCGGCGGCGACTACGAGGGCTGAACCCCTCCGCCCCGCTGGCAAAAAAGGCCTGCGTCCCTATGGGATGCGGGCCTTTTTCTTGGCGTCAGCGACAGGGCCAGGTCTTGATGAAATAGTCCGCCATGGCAACGCGCAGGTTGGTGCTGGCCCGCGCGGCCGATGAATAGGTGCCGAGGTGGCTCAGCCACTGATCCTGGCTGGGCCGCGCGCCTTGCGGCGGGCAACTGCTGGGCCGGTGCTGCGCGCGCTCGGTGGCGAGCCGGGCAGTATAGGCCTGGCCGGCGGCGGTCGCCTCGCGGCGCAGCATACCCACATCCGATGAGAACAACGCCATGGCGCCCCTGGCCTTGAGCGCCGCAACCCGGTCAAGAAACGTGCCCACGCTCATGTCGCCGGGCGCTGCACTGGCGGGCATGGCGACAAGACCGGCGGCGATACAGGCGGCAAACAGGCTGCGATTCATTACGCTCTCCCCAGATCGGCGCATGGTGGCTCGGTCGCTCCAAGCTGACAAGACCATGAATGCGCGGAGCAATCGGGGTGTCGGCTGGAGCGGGACCGAAGAGATGATCGGTGGCATCGCCGAAGGTGCGCTGGTCGCTCGCGTTGCGGAACCCGATCACGGCGAGAGCGGCGACGGCGACTGGCATGAGGCGAATTGCCTCAACTGCGGCACAGCGCCGATGCCGTTTTCGATCCTGAGCGGCGGCTGACCGTCAGTCGTTGTGGGCCGACCGCGCCGCGTCGGCAAAACGCTTGCCCGCCTTGGGGATCGCCGACCCACGTACCGGGGCAGCGCGCAGCGCGCCTGCCGGCTGGTCGGGCCGGTCGATCTTGCCGTCCTTGATCAGGCCGTTGATCTCGTCGCCGGTCAGCGTCTCGTATTCCAGCAGCGCCTTGGCGAGCAGGTGCAGCTTGTCCTCGTTGCCCTTCAGGATCGCGATCGCGCGCTTGTGTCCGCCTTCGACGAGGCCGCGAATCTCTGCATCGATCAGCTTGTTGGTCTCGGCCGACTGCATGGTCCGCGCCGAGGCGCCATAGCCGAGGTAGCCTTCCGACTGCTCCTCGTATTGCAGCGGCCCGAGCTTGTCCGACATGCCCCATTTGGTGACCATGTTGCGGGCGAGCGAGGTGGCCTGCTGAATGTCCGACGAAGCGCCGGAGGAAACCTTTTCGTGGCCGAAGATGATTTCTTCCGCCACGCGGCCGCCCATCGCCACGGCAAGCTGCGCGTGCATCTGGTCGCGGTGGTAGGAATAGCGATCGCGCTCGGGCAGGCGGACCACCATGCCAAGGGCGCCGCCGCGCGGGATGATCGTCGCCTTGTGGATCGGATCGCTGGCCGGTTCGAACACCGAGACGATCGCGTGCCCGGCCTCGTGATAGGCGGTCATCTTCTTCTCGTCGTCGGTCATCACCATGGAGCGCCGCTCGGCCCCCATCATCACCTTGTCCTTGGCATCCTCGAATTCCTGCCGGGCGACGAGGCGCTTGTTGCGCCGGGCGGCGAGCAAGGCGGCTTCGTTGACGAGGTTGGCAAGGTCCGCGCCGGAAAAGCCGGGAGTGCCGCGCGCGATGGTCCGCGCCTCGACATCAGGGGCGAGCGGAACCTTCTTCATGTGGACTTCGAGGATCTTCTCGCGGCCCTCGATGTCGGGCAGCGGTACGATCACCTGGCGGTCGAAACGGCCCGGGCGCAGCAACGCTGGATCGAGCACGTCGGGCCGATTGGTCGCGGCGATGATGATGATGCCTTCGTTGGCCTCGAACCCGTCCATCTCGACCAGGAGCTGGTTGAGCGTCTGTTCGCGTTCGTCGTTCGAATTGCCGAGGCCGTGGCCGCGGTGACGACCGACCGCGTCGATCTCGTCGATGAAGACGATGCACGGGGCGTTCTTCTTGGCCTGCTCGAACATGTCGCGCACGCGGCTGGCGCCGACGCCGACGAACATCTCGACGAAGTCCGAGCCGGAGATGGTGAAGAACGGCACGCCCGCCTCACCCGCTATCGCACGGGCCAGCAGGGTCTTGCCGGTGCCGGGCGAGCCGACCAGCAGCGCGCCCTTGGGGATCTGGCCGCCCAGCTTGGCGAAGCGGTGCGGGTCCTTGAGGAACTCGACGATTTCCTCCAGCTCCTCGCGTGCTTCGTCGATGCCAGCGACGTCGGCAAAGGTAACGCGGCCCTGCTTTTCGGTGAGCAGCTTGGCCTTGGACTTGCCGAAGCCCATTGCTCCCGACCCGCCGCCCTTCTGCAACTGGCGCATGGCGAAGAAGGCCAGCCCGATCAGCAGGACGAAGGGCAGGATGTTGAACAGCAGGGCGAACAGCAGGCTGCCCTGTTCGGGCGCCTTGCCTTCATACTTCACGCCCTTTTCCTGCAGCAGCGGTTGCAGCGTGGGGTCGTTGGGAACGGGAACGGTGCTGAAAGTCTCTCCGGTCTTGAGCTTGCCGGTGATGCGGTTTTCGCCGACCTCGACCGAAGTGACCGTGCCTTCCGCAACCTTGGTGCGAAAATCGGAATAGCCGAGCTGGGTCTGCGCGGCATCCGAGCGCGCGTTGAACAGCGAAACCACGGAAAGCAGGACCAGGAAAATCCCGCCCCAGATCAGCAGGTTCTTGACCCACGGGTTGCCGCTGGGCTGGTCTTCGTTCATTCGCGCACGTCCTTTCGTGCGGCCAATGTAAGTCGGGCCGGGTGAAGCGCAAGTTTACGCGAGATTCTTTGTTGGATGCGGTCAGGCCATCCGGCGTTGCCAGCTAATCGCCGGATCAGTCGGTCAGTTCCTCGATCGTGTGGTGCGGCAGCACGCGCCACGCGGCGATCAGCAGGATCACGTGCGAAATCTCTACCAGCATGGCGACCGGCCAGCCCGGATAGGTTCCATCCACCGCGAGGCTGATCGCACGAACCGTCACTGCGGTTCCCATCAGCGCCGCAGGGACCAGCAGCAGGTCGGCGTTGCGGTGCCAGGCGCCGACCATCATGCAGGCAGCAGTGACCCCGAAAAAGGCGGTGAAGTCGGCGCGGAGGGTGGAAAGGCCCTGTGCGCCCGCAAAGGCGATGCCGAAGCCGGGAGCCGTTCCCTGCGGGTTGAACAGGAAATTCAGGCCCATGAACAGGTCGAAAAACCCGAACAGGAAGACCAGAATGGTCAGGATCAGGCGCATCGGACTCGTCCCCCCGGTTAACTCGGATTTAGCCTTTGTGGCGCAGGGAAATCCGTAAAGCAAAGCCTGTTGCGCAAGGGGCTGGGGAATTGCACAAGATGGTGGCCATGACAGGCCCACGGATCCTCCTTATCGTCGGGGGCGGCATTGCCGCATACAAGGCGTGCGAACTGGTACGCCTCATCCGGCGCAACGGTGGCGACGTAACCTGCGTGCTGACCGAGGGCGGCGCGCAATTCGTCACCGCGATGACTTTGGCCGCGCTCTCTGAAAACACTGTCCACACTACGCTGTGGGATCTTACCGCCGAAGCGGAGATGGGCCACATCCAGCTTTCGCGTCAGGCCGATCTGGTCGTCGCTTGCCCGGCGACAGCCAACCTGCTCGCCAAGATGGCCCAGGGCATTGCCGACGATCTGGCGACCACGCTGCTGCTGGCGACCGACAAGCCGGTGCTGGCCGTGCCAGCCATGAACGTGCGGATGTGGGAACACGCCGCGACCCAGGCCAACGTCCGCTCGCTGGTTGAGCGCGGCGTGGCGGTGCTCGATCCCGACGAGGGGCCGATGGCCTGCGGCGAATATGGAGCGGGGCGCCTGCCAGAGCCGGTCGTGGTGTGGAACGCGATTTGCCAGATGCTCCACATGGACGCGCTCGCGGTGCCTGCGCCCGATCCCGAACTCGACCTTGGGCTTGGCGGCGCCTGGCAGGAACTTCCCGAACCCGAGGGCGCGGACGTGGGCCTCGGCGGGCTGGCGTCCGGGCTGATCAAGCGCAGCACCAAGTCGCGCAAGGTGTTCGGCGATGACCCCGATGCCCCGGTCGAGGAGGCGATCCCTTCCATCACCTTCGAGGATGTGCCGGTCCCCGAAGAAACGCCGCCTGCCGAAGTGCTGCTGGCCGCGCCGATCCTGTCGAAGAAGGGCAAGGCCAAGTCGGCCCCGCCAACCGATCCCGACGCGATCAACCACACCGTCACCGGACAGGCCGCGCCCGAGCCGATCCGGGGCGACAGCTTTGCCGGCAGTGCGCTGGCCGATGCGCTGGCTGACGATCCGCTGCTCGGCCAGCCGGACTTTGCCGGGGACGATGCCTTTGCTCCCGCCAGTGACCGGCTGGAAGGCAAGCACGTGTTGATCACTGCTGGCCCGACCCACGAACCGATCGACCCGGTGCGCTACATCGCCAACCGCT
>JAGWUU010000353.1 GCA_028868335.1 Sphingomonadales bacterium
ATTGTTTGAAACTTACGGTTCCCTGCTCGCTTTCGTGAAAGCCAAGCGCGAGGCCGCGTGAAGCCCGTCACCTACCCCTGCCCCCTGTCCGGCGGCGGCGAGGCCGAGGAACTGGCACTGACCTTTGATCAAGGCCGCGCGGTTCGGCTACTGATTGTCCCTGCGCTGTTCGATGAGGCCAATCGCATGCGCCGGTTTACCGTCGAGGTGATGCGCCGGTTGGATGGTGCCGGAATCGACTGCTTCCTGCCCGACCTTCCGGGCTGTAACGAGAGCCTGCAGGACCTCGCTCTGCTCGAACCGGAAGACTGGGCCACGGCGATGCACGCGGCGGCACGGTATTTCGGAGCAAATCGGGTCCTAGCAATTCGCGGTGGTGGCCTTATCCTGCCTCCTCAGCTTGGTGGATGGCACTACGCGCCGGTCCAGGGTGCTAGCTTGCTCAAGACCATGTTGCGTGCCCGGATCATCGCCTCGCGCGAGGCAGGCCGCGAGGAAACCACCGACTCGCTGGTTTCCCAAGGACTCGACCTGGGGCTGGATCTTGCCGGATACTCGCTCTCGGCAGAGATGATCCGCCAGCTGTTGTCCCTTTTCCCTGCGGCCCGTACCGGGATCAGCGCAATTGATCAGGACACGATCGGGGGCAGCCCACTGTGGCTGCGCGCCGAACCCGACGAGGATTCGGCCCAGGCAGACGCCCTTGCCGCGCTTATCGCCATGAGCGTCTCGGCATGAGCCGACGGCACTTCACCTTCAACTGCCGGGGCACGATGCTGGCAGGAACGCTCGACACCGCTCCGTCAAAGACCGGCCTGCTGATCGTGAGTGGTGGCAACGAAGTGCGGTCCGGTCCATGGAGCGGCCATGCGCAGTTGGCAGAGCGGATCGCCAATTCGGGGTTTCCCGTCATGCGCTTTGACCGTCGCGGCGTCGGCGATAGCGAGGGCGAGAACACGGGTTTCCTCGAGAGCGCGCCGGATATTGCAGCGGCGTTGCGTGCATTTCGCGCCCATGTGCCAACGCTCAAGTCTGTCGTCGCCTACGGCAATTGCGATGCGGCGAGCACATTGATGCGGGCCCACGGCGAGGGCTGCGACGCTCTGGTTCTGGCCAATCCCTGGACCTTCGAGTCCGAGGAACCGGCGACGGAAGAGCCCGCCGTCGTCGAACCCGTCCGCCAAATGACGCCGCAATTGCTGCGCAGTCATTACCTGCGCCGCCTTGCCGATCCTCGCGCGTTGTGGCGACTGATGACTGGCAAGGTTGCCCTTGATCAGCTTGCATCGAGTTTGAAAGAAGCGGCTCAGCCTGCTGCGAAGCCAACCTCGCTGGCCGAAGAGATGGCCGCCGGGCTCGCGGTGTTCACCGGACCGACCACCATCCTGATCGCAGAACGCGATCGCACCGCGCAGGCCTTCCTGTCGCACTGGGACAAGGCCGATGGCCGGTTGCGGCGCTGTCCGGAAGCAAGCCACAGCTTCGTCGAACCGCAGGCGCGCATCTGGCTTCAGGGCCAGATCCTCGCCGCCCTGAGGTCGGTCGCCTAGGCCTCCTGCAACGCTTTGAACTCGCGCTCCGCAACGAACCGTTCGGCATCGAGAGCGGCCATGCAGCCGGTGCCCGCCGCCGTCACCGCCTGCCGGTATGTGTGGTCCATCACATCGCCGCAAGCAAAGACGCCGGGAATGGCAGTCTTCGGGGTGCCCGGTTCGACCAGCAAATAGCCGCTGGCGTCGGTCGCCAGCTTGCCCTTGAACAGTTCCGTCGCCGGGGCATGACCAATGGCCACGAACGCGCCGTCGGTCGGCTCCACCGAAATGGCGCCGGTAACGGTGTCCTTCAACTCAACCCCTGTCAGGCCGGCGCCCTCTCCGACGAAGCGCTCCACCGCCTTGTTCCACAACACCTTGATGTTGGGATGAGCGAACAGCCGATCCTGGAGGATTTTCTCTGCGCGCAGTGAATCACGGCGATGGATCAAGGTAACGTCCACCGAATGGTTGGTCAGGTAGAGCGCTTCCTCGACCGCAGTGTTGCCGCCGCCAATCACGACCACCTTCTTGCCGCGATAGAAGAAGCCGTCACACGTCGCGCAGGCCGAAACGCCCTTGCCGCCAAACTCCTGCTCGCCCGGCACGCCCAGCCAGCGCGCCTGCGCGCCGGTCGCAATTACCAGCACATCGCCTTCATAGACATCGCCGCTGTCGCCCTGCGCGCGGAATGGTGAGCCG
>JAGWUU010000076.1 GCA_028868335.1 Sphingomonadales bacterium
TCGGACGAATCCTTGCGGCTCGCCGGCGGCTTGGCGTGCTTGACGCTGGAGAAGTGTTGCTTGAGCAGGGCAAGCAGGTCCGCATCCGTACCCCCCGCCAGAACCTTGGCGACAAAGGCGCCGTTGGGCGCAAGGTGCTCGATCGCGAAATGGGCGGCAGTCTCGACAAGGCCCATGGTGCGCAGATGATCGGTCTGCTTGTGGCCGACGGTATTGGCGGCCATGTCGGAGATCACCAGGTCCGGCGGGCCGTCAAGCGCCTCGGCAAGCGCCGCCGGAGCGTCATCGGCCATGAAGTCCATCTGGAAGATCGTCACCCCTTCGATCGGATCGGTGGGCAGGAGGTCTATGCCGACGACGGCCGCCCTGGGGTTGCGCTGGCGTACAACCTGGCTCCACCCGCCCGGAGCAATACCCAGGTCGACTACCCTGTGGGCCTGTTTCACAAGGCCGTATTTGTCGTCCAGTTCGATCAGCTTGAATGCCGCGCGACTGCGCCAGCCCTGGGCCTTGGCCAGCTTGACGTAGGGGTCGTTAAGCTGCCGGGTCAGCCACTTGGCCGAACTGGGCGTGCGCTTCCGGGCGGTGCGGAGCCGCTCGCCGGGATTGCGGCCAGACCGGCTCATGACCGTTCCCTGCGCGCCTGGCGCAAGGCTGCGCGGCTGCGTTCGGCGGCGCCGCCTGCCGCCATCAGGCTGCGCAGGATGCCTTCGCGGATGCCGCGGTCGGCCACCCCCAGCCGGTCGGCGGGCCAGATGTCGAGGATTGTCTCGAGGATCGCGCAGCCCGCCACCACCAGGTCCGAGCGTTCGCGCCCGATGCAGGCCTGGCCGCGCCGGTGGTGCGGCGCCATGCCTGCCAGCTTCACGGCGATCTCGCGCATCGTCTCGGCAGGAACGATCAGCCCGTCCACCGCCCGGCGATCATACTGGGGCAGGTCGAGGTGAACGCTGGCGAGGGTCGTTACGGTTCCGCTGGTGCCCAGCAGGCGCAGCGCCCGGCCACGTTCGCGCTCGGCCTCGATCCGTTCCCATGCGCGCACGGTAAACGGGGCGAGGCTGTCGCGAACCAGTTCGCGCATCCGCAAATACCGGGCGGTGCGACCGGCATCGTCGTCTGGCTCGGGGCCGCAGGTTTCGGTCAGCGAGACGACGCCCCAGGGGACGCTCTGCCAGTCGTGGATTCGCGGAATCTCTCCGCACACGCTTTCGACCAGCACCATCTCGGTCGATCCGCCGCCAATGTCGAAGATCATCGCCGGACCATCTCCCTGCTCAAGCAGCAGGTGGCAACCGAGCACGGCCAGCCGCGCCTCTTCCTTGGCGCTGATGATGTCGAGCGCGATGCCGGTTTCACGGCGGACACGTTCGATGAAGTCGGCACCATTGCTGGCGCGGCGGCACGCCTCGGTCGCGACCGAGCGGGCGAGGTGGACGTTGCGACGGCGCAGCTTGTCGGCGCAGACCGTCAACGCACCCAGCGCCCGATCCATCGCCGTCTCGCTCAGTTCGCCGGACTGGGCCAGGCCCTCACCCAGGCGGACGACGCGGCTGAAAGCATCGATCACGATGAAGTGTTCGCCCTGCGGACGGGCGATCAGAAGGCGGCAATTGTTGGTGCCGAGGTCAATCGCGGCAAAGGCCTGGCGATGAAACGGAGGGTTGCCCCACGCCACGCCGGATGAGCCGGGGCGTGACGCCAGATTGCTGCTCGGGCCGTCCGGGCGGGAAAAGGGGGTGTCGGGATTCCGATCGCCTGACGCCGCATTGCGTCCATTCGGCTGTTCGTCCTGCCCGCTCCGGTCCTCCTCGCGCATGGTCGGCGGAAGATTGTCCGCCATGATATGTGCACTCGTTATCGTTTTCCCGCCAAGCGTGGCGAGTACCTGGCGACGATCGTAGCGAGGCTGCGCCTGCGGGGCAAGGGCAGGCTCGCGATATGCTTGACGCGGACGGCCCTGACGCCTAGAGGCACGCGCCTGTTGCCCGATCCTCTAATGGTAAGAGAGCGGACTCTGACTCCGTCAATCAAGGTTCGAATCCTTGTCGGGCATCCAATTCTTGCAGCCCTATTGCGAATGCGATGGGCGCGCGCCGGCTAGAAAACCTTCGAACACCATTGCGCCGGAATGGTTCAATTCGCCGAACGCTTCGAGCATGGCTTCATGTTCGGCGCGCCAGCCTTCCTCGATCGACGCGCCCTGACTGGCGTTCACCAGCGCCTTGATCGCCATCACCCCGTCCGGCTGCTTTCCGGCAATCTCGCTCGCCAGTGCGATCGCCGAATCGAGCAATGTCGCGTCTGTCGTGATCCGGTTGAACAGCCCGATCCGGTATCCTTCCTCCGACGATACGGCCCGCCCGGTCATCAGGATGTCCTTCGCCGCTGCGGTCCCGACCAGGCGGGGCAGCGACCAGGTGGCGTTGGCGCTGCCGTAATTGATTGCCGTCACCTTGAAGGTCGCCCGTTCGCTGGCGATCCGCAGGTCGCAGGCAGCCGCGATCAGCGCGCCCGCGCCATAGGCCAGGCCGTTGAGCGCCGCGATGATGGGCAAGCGGTGTTGTGCGATGTGCAGCGTCAGGGGATCGCGCCGGCCGAAGGCATCGCGCATTGCGGCGGCATCGAACCGGGCCATCTCGCGAATGTCGAAACCGGCGCTGAATGCCTTTTCCCCCGCGCCGGTCAGGACCAGGCAACGCACCGCCGGATCGGCCTCGGCTGCATCAAGCTGGAGCAGCAACTCGTCCGCCATTGCCATGTCGATGGCATTGTGTGCTTCGGGTCGGTTGAACGTGATCATCCGCACGCCATCGGCGGGATTCGAGACGAGTATCCTTTGCTCGATGTTCATTGCCAGCGCCTTTCAGCGGAATAAGGCTTGCCTTCCATTATCTATAATACGTAGATATAGGGTCTGATACAAGGATTCTTGGAGAGGAATCATGACTACCGACGTGATCGTTGCCCATCCCGATCGTCTCTACATTGGCGGCCAATGGACCCCTGCCGCGCCGGGTGAACGGCTGAAGCTGGTCAATCCCGCGACCGAAGCGGAGTTCGGCTCGGTCGTCCAGGCCGGAGCGGCGGACGTCGAACGGGCCGTTGCGGCGGCGCGCGAAGCTTTCGATCGTGGACCCTGGCCACGGATGAAGCCGGCCGAGCGGGCAGCGCTGATGCGGGCGCTTGGCACCGAACTTGAAGCGCGCGGCGCCGAACTGGAAGCGGCCTGGATCGGGCAGGTCGGGGTGCCGGTGGGAATGGCGAGGGGTGTCGGCATGGGGGCCGGGGCGCTGCTGGGCTACTACGCGGCGCTGGCGGAAGGAACGGCCTGGGAAGATGTACGGCCCTCGGCGGGTTTCCAGTCGAAGGTTGCCGTCGTCGTCAAGGAGCCGGTGGGGGTCGTCGCCGCGATCAATCCGTGGAATGGCCCGCTGATCGGCATGCTGATGAAGGTGGCGCCCGCACTGGCGGCGGGCTGCACCATCGTCATGAAGCCTGCCCCCGAAACGCCCTTGGACGCCTACCTGATAGCCGAGGCTGCGGAAGCAGTCGGCTTGCCCGCTGGCGTGATCAACCTGTTGCCCGCCGACCGTGAGGCATCCGATCTGCTCGTCCGGCATCCGGGTGTCGACAAGGTCGCCTTTACGGGATCGACCGCAGTGGGGCTTCACGTAGCGCAGATATGCGGGGCGCGGATGGCTCGTTACACGATGGAATTGGGAGGCAAGTCGGCCGCGATTCTCCTCGACGATTTCGATCCGGCCCACACCGGGCCGATGCTGGCTCCGCTCGTCACCCAATTGTGCGGCCAGGCCTGCATCAACTACAGCCGGATCCTGGTGCCGCGCGTCCGCTACAAGGATCACGTCGACAGTCTGGCCTCCGCGATGGCGGCGATTAGCGTCGGGGATCCGTGGTCGGAGACAACGGCGATGGGGCCGCTGGCGATGGCGCGGCAGCTCAGCCGGGTGCGGGAATACATCGCCAAGGGACAGGCTGAAGGCGCGCGGCTCGCCACCGGAGGCGGCCGGCCGCAGGGCCTCGATCGCGGCTTCTTCATCCAGCCTACCGTATTCAGCGACGCAACCAACGACATGGTGATCGCGCAAGAGGAAATTTTTGGCCCGGTAACGGCGATGATTCCCTACGATAGCGAGGACGAGGCTGTCGCGATCGCCAATGACAGCGGATTCGGCTTGAGCGGCGGCGTCTATACTAACGATACCGATCGCGCCTATGCGATCGCCCGGCGAATCCGCACCGGCCACTTCACCCAGAACGGGCGCGAGTTTGACCTGACCAATCCGTTCGGCGGCTTCAAGAAATCGGGGGTTGGCCGCGAAGGCGGTCCCGAGGGCATGGAGGCCTATGTGGAGTTGAAGACGGTCTTTCTGCCCGAAGTGCCACGCGCGCTGGCCTAGCGGCCAACCCTGATCCTCAGCGAATCCCCGTTCGCATCGAGCGAGCCGGGATGTCGCGCGATGACGCCTCGACTTCGCTTGGCGCGAATGGGATCGCGTGGAATTTGAACTGGTTGAGGGGGCTAACCCGCGTTTTCCTCGAAGGTCCGCTGCCCCTCCGGCAGCCCTACCCATGGCATCTTGGTCGAGGTCCAGATGCTGACCCCCGGAACGAAGGGGGTGGGATCGTCAAGCGTACCGGCCTTCACGATCGTCATGCCGGTGCCGCCCGAGAGGTCGGAGAAGATCGGCGATCCGCAGGTGCCACAGAACCGGCGATAGACCGGGTTGCCCGAACGGGTGTCGGTATCGACATAGGTTGCAAGTTCGCCCTCGGTCGTCACATCGGCCTGGCGAACCATCAGGTTGACCGAAAAGGCGCTGCCCGATTGGCGCTGGCAGTTGCGACAATGGCATTGGGCGACGATCACGGGTTTCCCGGCAACCCGATAGCGCACCGCGCCGCAGTTACAGCGTCCTTCGATCATGATCCGGTTCCTTCGCTTCCGTAACGGGCGGCGAACCCGTCGAACAGCAGTTCGATCGTTTCAACGAACAGGGCCTCGTCGCTGGGCCCGGCCTGGAGCGCCGCCGCGAGGCGCGGATAGCGCCCGGTATCGAACGCGGGCATCGCCGGCACATGATGAGCCTCGGCCGCCGCGGCGAACAGCGAGGCGCCGTAGGTCAGTTTTTCCAGCGCTTCGAGAATCGCGACCTGGTGCCGTGGCGGATAGGGGCATTCCGACAGCGTCGATTCATAGGCGCCGAGCATCAGGCTGCGCGGGAAATAGCGCAACATCAGCGGTGCCGCCTCGGGATGACGCAGGATCATCCGGCGGGTTGCCACCGCCAGCGCAATCGCCCGCTCCTTCCAGCCCGTGCCGAGTTCGACGTTCTGGCCGACTTCGCGCAGCAGCGTCCGGGCGACGAGTTGCAGAAGCTCGTCCTTGTCCTTGAAGTGGTAGTAGAGCGAAGGCGCGGTGACCGACATCGCCCGGGCGACAGCCTGGACGCTCAGCGCATCGATCCCCTCGCGGTCAAGCAGGTCGATCGCCGCCTTCACCGCCGCCTCGCGCGTGATAAGGGGCTTGAGGGGGCGGCCCGGCTTGGTCTTGGTTGCTGATCGTGCGCCCATTGTAGGTTCCTTAAAGTCCCAGTCCCGCCTTGGCGATGATGTTGCGCTGGATTTCGTTCGACCCGGCATAGATCGACCCGGCGCGATCGTTGAAGTATTTGAGTGGGGCGACCGCCGCCGCGCGCGGGCCCAGCACCGTTCCCGGCGCATGCGGGATGACGTTCGGCCCGCCGGCCATTCCGGCCTGGGGTTGGAACGCCGTGCCATATGGCCCGGCTGCTTCAACCCCAAGCTCGGTGATGTGCTGGCTCAGTTCGGTGCCGAGGATCTTCATGACCGAGCCTGACAGACCCGGACGGCCACCCTTCGCGGCTTCGGCGAGGGCCTTGAATTCATGGACCTCAAGCACGTCGATCCGCGCCTGGGCCGCGCCCAGCTTTGCCTGGAACAACGGATCGTCGGCCAGCGGACGCATCCCTTCGCGCGCCAGTTCGCGCACCCGGGCAAGGCGTACCTGCAGTTCGGGCGCATAGGCGCTGCCGCCACGTTCGAACTCGAGCAGGTATTTCGCGACGGTCCAGCCATCGTCGATCGTGCCGACCACGTTTGCCACCGGCACGCGGACGTTGTCGAAGAAGATCTGGTTCTGGATATGCTCGCCCGATGTCATGATGATCGGGGTGACGGTGATGCCGGGTGTGTCCATCGGGATCAGCAGGAAGGTGATCCCCACCTGTGGGCGGTCGAACTGGCCGGTGCGAACCAGGCAGAATATCCAGTTGGCCACATTGGCATGCGTGGTCCAGATCTTGGTGCCGTTGCAAACGAAGTGGTCCCCGTCGCGCCGCGCGCTCATCTTGAGCGGGGCAAGGTCGCTCCCGGCATGGGGCTCGGAGTAGCCCTGGCACCAGAAATGCTCCCCGCTGAGCATCCGGGGCAGGTAGGTGCACTTCTGCTCTTCGGAGCCATGCCCAAGCAGGGCAGGGCCGCACATCGAAATGCCCATCGGGGAAACAGGAGGCGCGCCCGCCAGAACCCGCTCGCGCGCGAAAATGTAGCGCTGGGTGACAGACCACTCCGCACCGCCATATTTCCTCGGCCAGGCCGGAGCGACCCAGCCGCGCGCGTGGAGCTTGCGCTGCCATTCCATCGACAGGTCGTGGTCAGCATATACGCTGGTCATCCAGCGTCCTGCCTCACGCAATTCGGGTGTCAGCTCGCTGGCGAGGAATTCGCGCACCTCGTCGGCGAAGCGGAGGTCATCGGCGGTCCAGTCCATGTCCATGAGTGCAATTCAGCACCAGGGGGGTTGCGGTGTCAATAATCTTATAGCATTTGATTATCGACCGGACCGG
This sequence comes from Sphingomonadales bacterium, assembly GCA_028868335.1. GTDB lineage: Bacteria > Pseudomonadota > Alphaproteobacteria > Sphingomonadales > Sphingomonadaceae > Novosphingobium. The sequence continues at coordinate 6,891 of JAGWUU010000076.1, forward strand.
ATTGCGATCACGGCGCAAGGGCGAGAGGATGGGATGAACTTCGATCTGACCGACGAACAAACGCTGCTCAAGTCGATGCTGCGGCAGTTCCTGACCCAACGCTATGGCTTTCGCGATCGCGTCGTCGCCTCGCGTTGCGAACCGGGATACCGGCCCGAGATATGGCGGGCCTTCGTGGACGAACTTGGATTGCCCGGCGTGATCGTGCCCGAAGTCCACGGCGGGCTCGGTGGCGGTGCTATCGAGCAGCTTGTGGTGATGGAAGAGATCGGCCGGCAACTGGTGCTGGAACCCGTGGCGGAGACTGTGTTCCAGGCTGGCTGGTTGCTGGCACGGGGGCAGGGCGCATCGCTCGCCTTGCTCGATCGGATCGTCAACGAAGGACTGATCGCCTCGCTGGCGATTGGCGAACCGGAGATGCGTTTCGACTTCGAGGACATCGCGACCTGCGCCCGGCAAACGGACGGCGGATGGGAACTCGACGGACGCAAGGCCGTGGTGATCGGCGCGCCGTGGGCCCAGGCCCTGATCGTTGCCGCACGGACCAGCGGCCAACCCGGCGACGGCGCAGGACTGACGCTTTTCGCGATGCCCGCTGACGCGCAGGGCATTGCCCTTGTGCCCTATCCGACGATCGACGGCCGCCGCGCCGCCGACGTTGTGTTCAGTGGCGTCACGGTAAGTGCCGACAGCATCATCGGCCCCGTCGACGGCGGGCTCGACCTGCTCGACGAACTACGTGATCGCGCGCTTGCGGCGCAGGCGGCAGAAGCTGCCGGGCTGCTCGACCGGCTGGTTTCCGACACGGTGGACTACTGCAAGCAACGCCAGCAGTTCGGCCAACCGCTCGCCGCGTTCCAGGCCTTGCAGCATCGCATGGTCGACATGCACATCCAGGTCGAACTGGTCCGCGCCGCCGCGATCCTGGCGGCGGCCCGGCTCGATGCTCCCCGCCACGAACGCGCCGCCGCAGCTTCATCGGCCAAGATTGCGGTGGCCCAGGCTTGCCGGTTCGTCGGACAGAACGCGGTGCAACTGCATGGCGGCATGGGCATGACCGACGAATTGCCGATCGGCCACTACTTCAAGCGAGCCACCCAAATCGAGACTGAGTGGGGCAGCGAAAGCTGGCATGTGGCCCGGCGCAACCGGATCGCGCTCGAATCGCAGGCGGCCTGATCAGCCACCGTTGGCATGGCGCCAGTCGCGGCGAATCTTCTTGGCGAGGCTCCATTTGTGAACCTCTGTCGGCCCGTCGTAGATCCGGAAGGCGCGAACTTCACGGAAGATCTGTTCGACCACGGTGGCGTCGGACACGCCCGAACCGCCCATGACCTGCACGCAACGGTCGGCGATTCGCATCAGTGCTTCGGACACCGCTACCTTGGTCATCGAACTTTCGACCGTGCCAAGGCTGCCGGTATCGAGCACCCCGGCGCACCAGTCGATCATCAGCTCGGCCTGCTTGAGGTCGATCACGTTCTCGGCGAGCATGAAACCCACGCCTTCGTGCTCGACCAGCGGCTTGCCGAAGGCCATGCGGCGGCAGGCGTAGTCGCTGGCGATCTCGTGCGCGCGAATGCAGCACCCCAGCCAGCGCATGCAGTGCGATAGCCGCGCGGGGCTCAGGCGGACCTGCGCGTACTGGAAGCCTTCGCCCGCTTCGCCCAGCATCTGGTCGGCGGGAACGCGCAGGTTTTCGATCGTGACCGTGGCGTGGCCGCCCGGCATGGAGGTGTCGATGGTGTTGGGAACATGGTCGATGTGGATCGCCGGGTCGGGCAGATCGACCAGGAACATGCAGGCCCCGCCCGTCTCGTCCCTGGCCATGACGATGCCGACGCTGGCTCCGTCTGCTCCGGTGATGAAGCATTTGCGCCCGTCGATCACCCAATGGTTGCCATCGCGCCGACAGGTCGTCAGCATCATCGCGGGATCGGAACCGGCGCCATTATCCGCCGCCGGTTCGGTCATGAAGAAGGCGCTGCGGGCCCGGCCTTCGACCAGCGGCTTGAGAAAGCGCGCCTGCTGTTCCGCGGTGGCCTTGTGGCCCAGAAGGTACATGTTGCCCTCATCCGGAGCCATGGTGTTGCACGCCAGCGGGCCAAGCGGCGAGAGGCCCGATCTGATCAGCACAATGGCGGTTTCGCGCTGGTTGAGGTGGCTGCCATCGGGGCGGATGTGCGGGGTGAGCACGCCAGCCTCGCGTGCCCTTGCCCGCATCTCGTAAACCAGCTCGTCGGTTGGCCCGCCGTGGTGATCGCGACGCGGATCGCTTTCGTAGGGAACGATCACCGTGCGGACGAAGGTTTCCACTCTCGCGGCCACGGCCAGCGCTTCCTCGGAGATCTGCGATGCTGTGTTCATGGCGGTCCTGTCGTGCCTTCCATCGGGAGGGTTGTTAGTCGGTGAAACCGGAGAACGAGGGCATTCTGCCATCGGGGCCGGCGCATTGCGAGGCGTGAATCATTTCTCAGCCATCGCGGACAGCGCAGCGCGGATTTCCTCGCTGAGCGGTTCGAGAACGCGGTCCGCGATGCTTCGGGCTATCGCCTCATCGTCGATGCCGAGCCAATCGCGCATCACTTCCGCAGTGTCCTCGCCCGCGAGCGGCGCGCGCGTTTCCGGCGGCGCGGCGAGATTGCTGCCCAGCGCGGTCCGTGCCTCGGTGTGGAACGGCTCGGCAAGGTGGGGATGGACGGCGAGGCGGAACAGGCCGCGCTCGGCGAAGGATGGGAAATCCGGCAGTTCGGCAACGCGCAGCATCCGCGCCGCGGGTACGCCTGCACATTGCAAAATGCGCATCGCCTCGTCGGCGTCGTGCCTCATCAACCAATCGCGCAGGACCGCTTCGATCGCATCGCTTTCGGCGCGGCGCATCGCCCGGTCGAGCGCAGGATCGAGGCCATTCACCACGCCGCAGAGCGCGCGCCATTGGGCATCGCTGCTTACCGTGACCACGCACCATGCGTCCTCTCCGGCGCAGGGGAAAACGCCCCACGGGGCATCGGCGGGTTGCCACGGATCGAACAGCCCGGCCTTTCGCGCGGCGATCTGCCAGCCTTGCTGGGCGAGAACGATCTCGGCCTGCGAACTCTGGACAAGGCCGCCGCGTCCGGCGCGGGCGCGGTCGACAAGCAGGGCCAGGACGCCCATCGCGCTGACCCGCCCGCCGACGTGATCGGGGTAGATCGTCACCGAATCGCAAAAACCCTCGGGGTCGTCAGGGTAGCGCCAGTGGCTGGTCAGCCCGGTCGCGGCGCGGACCAGTGGGCCGTAGCCCATGCGCCCGGCCCATGGCCCGGTCGCCCCGAAAGCCGAGCTTTCGACCAGAATTACGCCGGGATTGAGCGCGGCAAGGCGGTCATAGCCGAACCCGAGCGTTTCCATCGTTCCCGGTTTAAAGTTGGTCAAAACTACATCGACCTGACGCACCAGTGCTTCGAACAGCGCCTTGCCTTCGTCCGAACGGAGGTTGAGACCGAGGCTGCGTTTGTTGCGGTGCCCGGCGGCGAAGCTCACCGACAAGCCGATGGCAAGATCGGTCTGGCGGGTGCCGTCGGGGAAGGCGCGTGATTCGATCTTGATCACGTCGGCGCCGAGATCGGCGAGCAGACGCGATTGCTCCCCGCCGACCACGATCACGCCGAGGTCGATCACCTTGATGCCTGATAGCGGCAGGCCGGGCAGGGTGGGGGCGGGGACCGATGGCCTTGCCGCCGCCGCAGGTTCACCGGCGACCATCCGCTGCCGGTCGATCTCGATCAGGCCGTTGGGCAAGGTCAACCGGGTGCCGTCCGGCATGGCGACCTCGCGGAAGGCGCCGCGCTCGACGAAATGAGCGCTGGCGATCGCCTGGTCGCCGTCGAGCAGGGCGGAGAGTGGGACGCCATGGGTTCGCGCCCCGGCTTCCAGTTCGTCGCGGGTCTTGTCGCGGAAGAAGGCGGCGATCGCCGGGATCAGCTCGGGCGACTTGTAGCGCACGCCGACCTTTTCGAACTCGGGCGCGGCGAACTGTTCGGGCCGGCCCATCCATTCGAACATCCCGCGCCACTGCCGCGCGGCGAGCAGGCAGATGCGGACGTGCCCATCGGCGCAGGGCAGGATCGGGTACATGAATCCGCGGGGCGGACGGTCAGGCGAGAGCAGCCTTGCCGCCCGGCCCATCGTCGCGCTGCCGCTGATGCCATAGCCCGGATCGAGCGCCTGCATCGCTCCGTCGAGCATGGCGAAGTCAACCGTTTCCGGGCCGGCGCCCTGAAGCCGCTGATAGAGCGCGACAAGGATGACCAAGGCGAACTGCGTCGCCGCACACTCGATCGCCAGTTCCCCCGGTGGGAGCAGCGGCGGCATTCCGCGAATACCCGAGCGCGACAGTTCGCCCGACAGTGCGTGCAGCACCGCGTCGGTCGCGGTCCAGTCCGAACAGGAATTGCCGCGGCCGAAATCGCTTCCC
>JAGWUU010000354.1 GCA_028868335.1 Sphingomonadales bacterium
TCCCGCAGATCAGTCTTTATTGACCACCTAACAGAGCACTTGCGGGATTGCCAGCGCCTTGCCGCTTTGGCACTTGGCGGGTCATGGCCATCATCGCATCGCGCCGTTACCAGGGCGGCAAGAGTTCGGAACACAGCCTGAAGGTTGACGGCGAGCCACGCCAGCCCTTGCCGCTGCACAGCTTCGACTGGGTGGGGCTTGCCGATCCCCCGGCCGAGGAAATGGAACTGGTCCAGCGCCAGTTCGGGCTGCATCCCCTGGCGGTCGAGGACGCGGTCAGTCCGGGCCAGATTCCCAAGGTCGACACCTATGGGCAACAGTTGTTCATCGTCGCACGGACCGTGGCGGCGATGGAGGGTGACAACCTCTCCTATGGGCAGACCGCGATCTTCATGGGCAAGGACTTCGTGGTGACGGTGCGGATGGGATCGACGCGCGCGCACAACGCCCTGCGCAAGCGTCTGGAAAGCGATGCCGAGCGATTGGCCGAAGGGCCGGACTATGTCGCCCACGCGATTCTCGATTTCATCGTCGATGGCTATGCCCCGGTGCTCGAGAAGTTCGACGAGGTCGTGCAGACCATGGAGGAGCGGGCGATCGATACATTCCCCGAACCCTCGACCATCCGCCGGATATTTCGCCTGCGCCGCCAGTTTCGCAAGTTCACCCGCACGATCGGGCCGATGGAGGAAGTGTGCGACCGGCTGGCGCGCACCGAGCTGCCGACGATCGATCCGGGCGCGCGGGTCTGGTTTCAGGATGTGCTAGATCACACCCGCCGCGCCATGACCCACCTGGCATTGCTGCGCGAGACGCTGGCCAGCATCGTGGAGACGGCCGCCCTGCTCGAACAGCACCGCCAGGGCGACATGACCCGGCAACTCGCCGCCTGGGCCGCGATCCTCGCCGTGCCCACCGCGATTGCGGGTATCTACGGCATGAACTTCGAATACATGCCTGAACTGCACCACAAATGGGGCTATCCGCTGGTCTGGACCGCAATCCTGACCATCTGTGGTGGGTTGTTCCTGCGCTTCAGACGGATCGGCTGGCTGTAACCTCGCCTCCGCTGGAGCGGGTTATCCGGGCGTGACGATGAACTGTTCCCAGCGCCCATGCTCGCCCGGTTCGGCATAGGTGATCAGCGTCAGTGTCTCTCCGTCCTTGTAGCTCAGGGAGAAATTGCGGTTGACGAAGCCTCCGCGCAGCCGCGGCTTTCCGGTCGCCTTGACCTCGAGCGGTGTGCCGAGCGGCGAAAGGCTGGAGGCATAATCGCCAAGGGTCTGCGCGGTGAAGTAGTAGCGGGCATTGTCGGTGAACAGCGCCGGGTCGAGCTTGCCCGCGGCGAGTTCGGCCAGGGTGGCGCGGGCATCCTCGTCGCGCGCAGCTTCGGCCACGTCGGTCTGTACGGCCTTGGGAAGGACGATCCCGGCAATCTTGTCGGTCAGACTGTTCTGGACCCCGGCGAAATCAGCGTTGGTCAGCACCACGATCGCGATCCCGTCGTCGGGGTAGGTGCTGTTCTGCGAAAGGAAGCCGACCGATTCCCCACCGTGGTCCACCACCCAGCGTCCCTTGACCAGACGCTTGCTGACGCCAAGCCCGTAGCCGTTGGTCGTTCCATCGGCGAGGCGGATGGGAGTTTCCATCGTTTCCCAGTCCTTGCGCGGCAGCAGGGTGCCGTTCATCCGGGCCATGTCCCACCTGGCCAGTTCCGCCGCGGTCATCGAAAGTTCGCCCGCCGCCCACAGCCAGCCGCGCGCCGGCGGAGTGGCAGGCCGGACCGGACCCAGCGCGTTGCGATGATAGCCCTGCGGAAAGGCCGGGCCGTTGGTCTCGTCGATCCTGAAGGGGTGAATGCCAAGCGGCCTGAACAACCGCTGCTCAAACTGCTGCCACAGCGGCTTGCCGCCGGCCTTTTCGGCGATCAGCCCGGCAACGACATAGCCCGTGTTGGAATATTGCCAGCGGGTTCCCGGCGCATAATCGAGCGGCTTGCGGCCCCAGCGCGAAACGATCCCGGCGGGTTCGACCGGCGTTTCCATCGCCGAGAACAGATAGTCCTGCGGCCAGAAATCCTGGAGCCCGCTGGTGTGCGACAGGAGCTGGCGCACGGTCATGGTGTTCGCCCCGGTCACGTCGGGAAGCCACCTGGCAACCTTGTCGTCAAGGTTCAGCTTGCCGTCGTCCTGAAGCAGCAGAAGCAGGGCCGCAAGGAA
>JAGWUU010000077.1 GCA_028868335.1 Sphingomonadales bacterium
GATTTCCTTGAAATTATCGATGTCTATGAAGATGAGGGCGATGAGATCGCCTTGATTGTGCGACCGCCCAAGCAACTTCTGACACTGTTGCTGGAACCATGTGCGGTTCGGAAGGCGGGTGAGCGAATCGTGCCTGATCGCCCATTCAAGGTCGCTGACAATGCTGCGCACCTGCCGGACAGAGTGCGTGTAGGCGCTGACCGCCGGAGCCAGTTCAGGGGTGGAGAGGCGGATATGCGGTTGTACGAGATCGCCCGATCCCAACGCCTGGAATGCTTGTGCGAGCGCGGCCGCATCGTTCATCAAATCCTGGCTGCTGCCGTTGCCTCCGACCTGCGCGCGGATGTCCCGGCGCCACAGGTCCGCAAGGCCGCCGCGCGCACCGAACTTCCGGAGTACTTGAAGCATCGTCGGCTCAGCCACGCGATGCCCAATAGCTGATTGCCGAGCGCCAGCTTCCGGGCACTACAACAGCATAACCACCTTTGCCCCACATGTTCAGAAACCCAGCCTCGTGACAAGAGGATTTTCATATATGAACTATGTTAATGGATTGTAAAAACTGCTCGCAAAGGCCTTTGTAAAGCTGGGGCAATCTGCCGCGGGTCTGTGGCTGGAGTGCGCTTCAATCAGGCACAACCATGCACTTCCGCGGCATCATTGCCGACGCGGGCAAGGGTCATCGCGGCCGGCGATTGCGGTCTGCGAAGTGGTGTAGCGTTGATCGTGGAGGCCGCTCTATCGGTTCACCGATGCGGCCAGCGTCATTCCGGCAGGTGACTTGCCGCCGTGACCAGTGCGAGGTGCAGCCACGGCGCGAAGCTGCGCCAAACTTCGACGGCGTATCGCGTCTCGCCCTCGCGGATCAGCACGATTTCGACCGTTTCATAAACGGTGCGACGAGCCTCGCCGACCGCCAGCTTTGACAGATCGCGCGGACAGCCGCTCGAGAGTACATCGAGTGCACGGTCGCCTTCGACGATCAGCGTTATCGCGCGGTCGGATATGTCCACCACGCTCAACGGCTGGCCTTCGCCCATCGGTATGATCGAACCTTCAGGCAGGCGCAGCAGCCATTCATCGGGGCCAAGGCAGGCCATCCCCCCGGCGGTTTCGCCAATCCTGCCGGGCACCGGCAAGCCCAGCGCATTGCCCAATTCCTGCGGATTTCGTCCGCGAAGCGACCAGCGCGCAAGGGGCAATCCAAGCGAGATGGTCACACCGTCGAAACGGGCAGGCTCGGCTGGAACCGGAGCGGTACGGATGGCGGCGTCAGCCATTGAGGCGGCTCCCGTCGGGATCGTGGAATACCATGCCGGAAACCTTCGCCGCTATCGTCTTGCCGGGCATCGGCACATGGAGCGTCTCGCCCATCCGTTCGTGCCCGCCCTGAACCAGCGCCAAGGCGACCGACCGACCCAAGGTAGCGCTCCAGTATGACGATGTTACGTGTCCGATCATCTTCATCGGGATCGGCTGGCGGGGATCGGCGACGATCTGCGCCCCCTCTTCCAGAACTTCGGCGGGGTCATCGGTGAGCAGGCCGACCAGTTGCTTGCGTCCCGGTGCAACGATGTCGGGCCGTGCCAGCGAACGTTTGCCCACGAAATCCGCCTTCTTCTTGCCGACCGCCCAATCGAGCGCTGCATCATAGGGGGTCACGGTTCCGTCGGTATCCTGTCCGACGATGATGTAGCCCTTCTCCGCGCGCAGGACATGCATCGTCTCGGTGCCATAGGGCGTGATCCCGTGCGCCTGACCGGCCGCCCAGACCTGCTCCCACACATACCGGCCAAAGGCCGCGGGGACGTTGATCTCGAAACCCAGTTCGCCGGTGAAGCTCACCCGGAAGAGGCGGGTCGGCACGCCACAGATCGTTCCTTCGCGCACTGCCATGTGCGGGAAGGATTCGGACGAGAGGTCGATCCCCGATACCAGCGGCGCTATCACTTCGCGTGCCTTGGGTCCCTGGAGCGCGATCACCGCGTATTGCTCGGTGGTGCTGGTAAGCCAGACGTCGAGATCGGGCCATTCAGTCTGGAGGTAGTCCTCCATCATGTTCAGCACTCGCGCGGCGCCGCCCGTGGTGGTGGTAAGATGGAAGCGATCCGGAGCGAGGCGTGCGGAAACGCCATCATCGGTGATGAACCCATCCTCGCGCAACAGCAGGCCATAACGGCAGCGTCCCGGCTCAAGCGCCTTCCACGGGTTGGTGTACATGCGGTTGAGGAACTCGGCCGCGTCGGGCCCGACCACTTCGATCTTGCCAAGGGTCGAGGCATCGAAAATCCCGACGCCACTCCGCACCGTCAGACACTCCCGCGCCACGGCGGCATGCATGTCCTCGCCCCCTTGAGGGAAGTAACGCGCGCGGCGCCATTGCGCGACCAGCTCGAACACCGCGCCATGTTCCTCAGCCCAGGGATCAATCGCGGTCTTGCGGGTCGGCTGAAACAGCGCTCCCTTGGCGTCACCCGCCAGCATCCCGAAGGTCTGCGGGGTATAGGGCGGACGGAAAGTGGTGAGACCAATCGCTTGGACCGGCCGGTCGAGCGCGCCCGAGGCCAGTTGCAGGGCATTGAGGTTGCTGGTCTTGCCCTGATCGGTCGCCATGCCGTTGGTGGTATAGCGCTTGATGTGCTCGACCGACTTCATCCCCTCGCGCACCGCAAGGGCGATGTCCTTGGCCGTAACGTCGTTCTGGAAATCGACGAAGGCCTTGATCGTCGCCGGATCGTCCGGGGTTGGCAGCGCGCCGATGCTGACGCCCGTTCCGTAGTTCCACTTTCCGGCGCACGCGCCGACGCAGCGGACGTTCTCGTTGGGCTTGTCCGCAAGGTACGCGCCCCATTCCTCCGACCAGGCGAGACTGCCCTTGGAATGCGACCAGAGATGAACAGAAGGAGTCCAGCCGCCCGCCATCAGTACGGCATCGCAGACGATCTTGTGACGATTGCCGCCAGCGGAGTCAGCGATCTCTGCTCCCGTGACCGCGTGGCGACCGCTCACACCGATCACCGCGCTGTTCATCTCGACAGGGACTCCCAGTTCCGCCGCTTCGGCCATCAGGTCCGGGGCGACTTGGGCACGCAGATCGACGATCGCAGCGATCTTCATTCCGGCCCGGGCAAGGACGAACGCATCGCGCCAACCGCTGTCGTGGACCGCCATAAGCACCACCCTGTCACCCACGGCAACGCCGAAGCGGACAAGATAGGTGCGCGCGGCCGAAGCCAGCATCACCCCGGGCACGTCATTGCCCGCGAACACCAGCGGCCGTTCGATCGCGCCCTGGGCCAGGATCACCTCGCCAGCGCGAATTCGCCACAGCCGTTCACGAGGGCCATGGCCCGGTTCGGCCAGATGGTCGGTCAACCTCTGGCCCGCACCGATGAAATTATCGTGGTAGAAGCCGAACGCGGTAGTCCGCGACAACAGTGTGACGTTTGGCGCGGCGGCCAGGTCATTGAGGCTGCTTTCCAGCCAAGGCCACAGAGCTGGATCGGCCAGCGCCCCGCCGCCCAGCTCATCCTGCTCGTCGATCAGGATCACTTGCTTGCGCGCGGCGCACGCCTCCAGCGCGGCGTCGATCCCGGCCGGCCCTGCGCCAACGATCAACACGTCGCAGTGAGCATAGGTGGCGGCATATACGTCGGGGTCCGCCTCGATCGGGGCATCGCCCAGCCCGGCCATGCGGCGGATCGTGGGCTCGTAGAGCTTGTCCCAGAACGAGCGCGGCCACATGAAGGTCTTGTTGTAGAACCCTGCCGGGAAGAACCGCCCGAAACGGTCATTGATCGCACCGAAATCGGTTTTGAGCGAGGGCCATCGGTTCTGGCTGCGGACATTGAGTCCTTCGTAAATCTCGACCGCAGTGGCGCGCAGGTTGGGCGTGAACCGCCCGCCGCCCCGATCGACGCTGACCAGCGCGTTGGGTTCCTCGGCCCCTGCCCCAAGCAATCCGCGCGGACGGTGATACTTGAACGAGCGCCCCATGAGCACGACGCTGTTCGCCAGCAAGGCCGAGGCGAGCGTGTCGCCGGGACACCCCTGCATGGCCTTGCCGTCAAAGGTGAAGGTAACGGTCCGCGACCGATCGATCCGGCCCAGCCCCGCGATCCGGTGCGCGCTCATTGACGGGGTTCTCCCGCCTTGTAGGTCATCTCGAACTTGTCGGTCACGGTATCGCGCACCGCGTTGAAGAACCGCCCGCAGCCATGGATGTGCCGCCAGCGTTCATGGTGGCGACCGCGCGGATTGTCGCGGATGAACAGGTAGCGTTCCCAGTCCTCGTCGCTCAGCGCGGAAGGATCGGTGGGCCGTGCGATATGCCCCTCGCCCGCGTAGGCGAATTCCAGTTCGGGAAGCGTCTGGTCGCAATAGGGACAGTGAATGAGTATCATCTCAGTGCGCCACCGCCGCTGCCGCCGCTTCGTCAATCAGTTGCCCGCGACGGAAACGATCGAGATTGAACGGCGCGTTGATCCTGTGTGGTTCATCCTTGGCCATGGTGTAGGCGAGCAGGTCGCCCGCGCCGGGAGTCGCCTTGAACCCGCCGGTGCCCCAGCCGCAATTGACGTAGAGCCCGGGAACCGGCGTTTTGCCGAGGATCGGCGAACGGTCCGGCGTCACGTCCACAATCCCGCCCCAGCTACGCAGCATCCGCATTCGCCGGAACATCGGGAAAATCTCGGTGATCGCGGCCAGGGTATGCTCGACGATGTGGAGCGCGCCGCGCTGCGAATAGGAGACGAACTGGTCTGTCCCGGCGCCGATCACCAGTTCGCCCTTGTCGCTCTGGCTGATGTAGGCATGGACCGTGTTGGACATCACGACGCAGGGAAACACCGGTTTGACCGGCTCGGAAACCAGTGCCTGCAAGGGATAGCTTTCGAGAGGGAAATCAAGTCCGGCCATCTTCATGATCACCGAGCTGTTGCCCGCCGCTGAAACCCCGATTTTCTTCGCGGCGATGAACCCGCGCTCCGTCTCGACACCCTGCACCGCGCCGTCCGGCCCGCGACGGATTCCGGTGACGGCGCAGTTCTGGATAATGTCCACTCCCAGCGCGGCCGCGGCGCGGGCATAGCCCCAGGCAACGCTGTCATGCCGCGCAGTTCCGCCCCGGCGTTGCAGTGCCGCGCCCAGTATCGGATGGCGGGCGCCGGGATCAATGCTCAGGGGCGGGCAATATTCCTTGGCCTGCTCGGGCGTGAGCCATTCGTTGTCGACGCCGTTCAACCGGTTGGCGTGGATGTGGCGCTGGAAGCTCTGCACATCATGCACGTTGTGCGCGAGCATCATCACGCCGCGCTTCGAATACATGACGTTGAAGTTGAGGTCCTGGCTCAGGCCGTCCCACAGCTTGACCGCGTGATCGTAGAGGTGGGCGCTTTCGTCGTAGAGGTAGTTGGAGCGGACAATGGTGGTGTTGCGCCCGGTATTGCCGCCGCCCAGCCAGCCCTTCTCGATCACCGCGACGTTGGTGATGCCGTACTTCTTCGCCAGGTAATAGGCCGCGCCCAGGCCATGCCCCCCGCCTCCGACGATGATCGCATCGTAAGCCGGCTTGGGGCTGGCATCGGGCCACAGTTCCGGCCAGGTCTTGTTGTTGCCAAGTGCCTTGGCGAACAGGCTGAAGGCAGAAAAGCGGGTCATGGTGTGACGCTCGCTTCCTTGAGCGCCAGTGCCGCGCGGGCATTGTCGACGTAAAAGGTCTTGAAAGCGTCCACCAGCTTCTCTTCGAGCGAATAGGGGCCGGGACGATAACCATCGGTGGCGATCCCCGCGTGGTTGAGCGTGGCCAGTGCGCTGTCCTGCGCATTGGTGGCGCGCCATACTGCCGCGAGGTTTTCGGGATCGTAGTCGACCCCCTCGACCGCGTCCTCATGCACCAGCCAACTGGTGCGGAGCAGGGTCCGATCCTCTGCCAAGGGAGTAAGCGAAAACGTCACCGCGTGATCGTGGCAGAAATGGTGCCATGAATTCGGCTGGGTCCACACCGAAAGGCTCGAATCCTCGGTTCCCGGAAAGCTGCTGATCGCCAGACGCGAGGCGGGTTTCCCATCGAGCGTCTGTGAGTGCACCCCCTCGGCCAGTGGCAGGCGAATCACGCGGTGCCAGCTATCGTCAGGAAATTCGACCAGGTGGGTATAGAGGCCTGCCTCTTTCCAGGCTGCATGCTGGGCATCAAGATAGGCCTCGAAGCGCTCGCCTTGCGTGGCAGCCATGTCGTCACCCGGCAGACCCTTGCCGAACCCGCTGGTGCTGAGTGATTTGAGCAGCTCGGGATGGTTGGCATCGCAGTGATAGCACTCGCGATTGTTTTCCATCACCAGCTTCCAGTTGGCGGTTTCCACCAGATCTTCCTGCACCGCCACCTTGCACCGGTCGAGATTGTAGATCTCAACTCGCTCGGCAATGTCGGCACGCGCGCGGTCGATCGTGGGCGGTTCGTCGGCAAGGCATACGAACAGCAGACCGCCAATGTTTTCGAGCGCCACAGGGCGCAGGCCGTGATCAGCCTTGTCGAAACCGTCAGGCATGTTGCGCGCCGCCAGCAGGCGCCCGTCAAGCCCGTAGGTCCATTGGTGATAGGGGCAGGTAAGTCGCGGACTGCTCCCGGTCAGGGCGGTGCACACCTTGGCGCCGCGATGCGCGCAACTGTTGTGGAACGCCCGCACCTCGCCATCACGTCCGCGCACGATGATAATCGAGGTCTTGGCCATTTCGAACAGGTAGTAATCGCCCGGCTGCTTCACGTGCGCGACCGTGCACGCGAATAGCCAGACCGACTTCAGCATGACCTGGGTATCAAATTCGAAGGCTTCGCGGCTGACGTATAGCCCCTGCGGCAGGGTATGCCCGGCCTGGTCGAGTGCAAGCCATTGCGAAACATGGGTATGCAACGACATGCCCTTACGCCCTCAGCGCCGTGTTGTCAGGATCGAACGGACTGTCGGGAATGACCACCGCCTTGTGCCGCTGGCCAAGGATCGCGATTTCCAGTTCAGTGCCCGGAGTGGCAAGATCGGGCCGAACCATCGCCAGCGCTAGGCTCTTGTTCACGCGCCAGCCGTAACCGCCCGAGGTTGCCCGGCCCACCAGTTCTCCGCCAAGGTAGATCGGCTCGCTGCCGCGCGCGTCGGCGTCGGTCACGTCCATCACTTCCATCGTGACGAGCTGGTTGGCGAGCCCCGCCTCCTTGCCGGCCAGCAGGCCTTCCTTGCCATGGAAGCCGGGCTTCTTGAGGCTGATGAATCGATTCAGCCCGCTTTCATAGGCGTTGTATTCGATCGACAGTTCGCGCGGGATCAGCTTGTAGCTCTTTTCGAGCGCCATCAGCGTCATCGCCTTGATCCCGAAGGGTTTGATGCCGAATTCCGCTCCGGCTTCCATCAACTGATCGAAGATGTAGTTCTGCATCTCGATCGGGTGATGGATTTCCCAGCCCAGCTCACCAATGAAGTTGACGCGCAGCGCATCGACCGGGGCCGCACCGATGCTGATCCGCTGGCCGGTAAGCCAGGGGAACGCCTCGTTCGACAGGTCGGCGCGGGTCAGCTTCTTCAGCACGTCGCGGCTGCGCGGACCGGCCAGCACCAGCACGCCCATCGAGGTGGTGAGCCGTTCGAAGGTGACCGAACCGTCGTTGGGCAGCGCCTTCTTCAGGTAGTCCTGATCGTGGCGTTCATAGGCCCCGGCCGAGACCAGGTAGTATTCCTGCGGCGCGGTCTTGTAGACGGTGAATTCCGCCCGCACGCCGCCACGGCTGGTCAGCAGGTAGGACAGCGTGACGCGGCCGACCTTCTTGGGCACGGCGTTCGTCAGCAGGCCATCGAGCCATGCTTCCGCGCCCGGACCGCTGATCCGGCACTTGGCGAATGCACTCATGTCCTGCAGTCCGACCTTCTCGGTCACGTGGCGGCATTCGTTGCCGACGTGCTCGAAATAGTTGGAGCGGCGGAACGACCATTTTTCGCGGATCGGTTCGCCATCGACATCGGGATGGTTGTGGTTGAGCAGCACGTCGGGCCGGTCAAGATCGGCGTCGGTCAGCTCATAACCCTTGGGCGCGAACCAGTTGGGGCGTTCCCAGCCGAAGACCGAACCGAACACCGCGCCCAGATCCTTCATCCGGCTGTAGCACGGCGTCTGGCGCAGCGGCCGCGCGGCTTCGCGTTCCTCGTCCGGATAGTGGACGGTGAAGACCTTGGCATAGGCTTCCTCGTTCTTCTGGATGAGGTAGCCTTCGCCGGCATAGTCGCCAAAGCGGCGCGGATCGACGCCCATCATGTCGATGGTCGGCTCGCCATCCACGATCCAGTGCGCCAGCTGCCAGCCCGCCCCGCCCGCGGCAGTAATGCCGAAAGAGTGGCCTTCATTGAGCCAGAAGTTCTTCTTGTCCCAGGCCGGTCCGACGATCGGCGAACCGTCCGGCGTATAGGCGATCGCCCCGTTGTAGACCTTCTTCACGCCGACTTCGCCAAAGGCGGGCACGCGGGCGATCGCGGTTTCGATATAGGGCATCAGCCGGTCGAGCGCGTCGGGGAACAGTTCGTATTCGCTGTTCGCGGCCGGGCCATCGACGTAGCAGGCCGGTGCGCCGATTTCGTAAGGCCCAAGCAGCAGCCCGCCGGCTTCCTCACGCATGTACCAGCTGGAATCGCTCTCACGCAGAACGCCCATTTCGGGCAGGCCCTTGGCCCGGCGTTCCATGATCAGCGGGTGTTGGTCGGTGACGATATACTGGTGCTCGACCGGCACGACCGGGATATCGAGGCCGACCATGCGGCCGGTCTGGCGGGCAAAGTTGCCGCTCGCCGAAACCACGTGTTCGCAGGTGATATCACCCTGATCGGTGTGCACCACCCATTCGCCGTTGGGCTTTTGCGTGATGCCGGTGACGGTGGTGTTGCGCTCAATCTTGGCACCGCGCTGGCGGGCACCCTTGGCCAGCGCCTGGGTCAGGTCGGCGGGCTGGATATAGCCATCGTCGGGGTGCTGGATCGCGCCAATGATCCCGTCGACATTGCACAGCGGCCAGACTTCCTGAACCTGTTCAGGGGTGAGGAAGTTGACGTCGACCCCGATCGTCTTGGCCACGCCGGCATAGTACTTGTATTCGTCAAACCGGTCCTGGGTGCGCGCCAGACGGATGTTGGTGACGTTGGAGAAACCGACGTTGAGCTCGGTCTCCGCTTCAAGGCTGGGATAGAGATCGACCGAATACTGGTGCAGCTTGCCCACCGAATACGACAGGTTGAACAGCGGCAGCAGCCCGGCCGCGTGCCAGGTCGAACCGCTGGTCAGTTCCTTGCGTTCGATCAGGACGCAATCGCTCCAGCCCATCTTCGCGAGGTGATAGAGGGTGCTGACCCCCACCACGCCGCCGCCGATCACCACTACCCTTGCCGTCGATTGCATTGTCTTGTGTACCCTGACTGTTTCGAGGGTCCCCTATGTCAGCCAAAACCGCACTTAAACAGACCGCAAGCGCGGCCCCGGCCCGGTATGGCGCATTCTAATGATGTCAATTAGCGACACCCGCGTGTCGTTTAAGGCACCAGCACAATCTTGCCGACATGCCGTTTTTCCAAGAAAACGCGCTGCGCCGCCTCGATCTTCTCCAGCGGGAATGTTGCGCAGACCACCGGCTTCACTTCGCCGCGTTCGATATAACCAACCAGGTTGGCAAAGACCCCCGCATCCAGCACCGTGCAGCCGTAGAGCGTCAGGTCCTTGAGGTAGAGCGTGCGCAGATCCAGCTCGACAATCGGCCCGGCGATGGCGCCCGAGGTGGCATAGCGGCCGCCCGGCCGCAGCGCCTGCAGCAGGCTGCCGAAGCCAGCGCCGCCAACCACGTCGATCACAGCATCGTAGGCATCGAGCTCCAGCGGGGCGTGCCGGTCCAGCACCTGCTCCGCCCCCAGTGCGCGCACCGCATCGTGTTTTGACATGCCGGCCAAGGCCGTCACCCGGGCCCCGCGCCGCTGGGCCAGTTGCACCGCCGCCGATCCGACCCCGCCTGAAGCACCGGTCACCAGCACCTGCTCGCCAGCGGCAACCCGGCTGCGGTGCAGCAGGTTCTCGGCGGTCGAATAGGCGCAGGGGAACGATGCCAGCTCAAGATCGCTGAGTGCGCAATCGATCGCGTGGGCATGGACGGCCGGAGCCACGGTATATTCGGCAAACGCGCCGTCCCGCTCTGACCCGAAGAAGTCGCAAGTGCCATCGGGCTTGGGCCAGGCCGGTTCGACCAACACCCGCTGCCCGATCCGGCTGGAGTCCACCCCCGGCCCCACGGCCACCACGGTTCCGGCGGCATCGATCCCCTGAATGCGCGGAAAGCTGAACTGGGTTCCGCTCCACCCCTCGCCCTCGGCTTCGGCAAAGCCGCTGGCCCCGCCCTCGGCAGTCGATCCTTCTACCGCCTTGGAATACCAGCCGATCCGGGTGTTGATATCGGTGTTGTTGACCCCCGCTCCGCCAACGCGGATCAGCACCTCACCCGGCCCCGGGACCGGCACCGGCCAGTCGGGCCGGTATTCCAGCCGCTCGAACCCGCCGAACCCGGTCAATACGACCGCGCGCATCGTCTCGGGCAGCGGAGCGCCGGTCATAGCGGGGCCAGCTGGCTCTTGAGGTAGCTGAAATGCGCCTGCGCCATGCCGCGATAGGGCTCCCACCCGGCGGCGGTCTTTTCCGCGGTTTCATCGTCCAGCACGGCCAGCGGCTGCCCGCTGGAATAGGCCAGCAACTGCGTCTGCGCGGCGCGTTCGAAGAAATACATCGCCTCGAACGCGTCGGCGACGGTTTCTTCCACGCACATCAACCCGTGATTGCCCATCAACATGGTCTTGTGATTGCCCAGCGCCGCGACCAGCCGCACTCCTTCCGCCGCATCGTCCGCGATCCCGCCGAACTGCCGGTCGATCGCCATGCGGTTGAAGAATCGTGCAGTGTTGTTGTCGAGCGGCTTGAGCTCCGGATCGGCCAGCATCGCCAGCGCGGTCGAGTGGACCGGGTGGCAATGCAGCACCACCCGCGCGCCCGGGCACTGGCGGTGGATCGTCCCGTGGATCGTCCAGGCCGAGGCATCGGGCGCATCGGGCCCGTCCATCACACTTGGATCATCGGCATCGAGCAGCAGCAGGTCTTCCGGCCGGATCGAGGCGAAATGCTGCCAGCGGCGGTTGAGCAGGAACTTCTTGCCGTCCTCCGAAACCGCCGCGCTGAAGTGGTTGCCGACCGATTCATGCCAGCCCATCTGCGCCGCGATGCGGAA
>JAGWUU010000078.1 GCA_028868335.1 Sphingomonadales bacterium
TGGTGCGAGCAGGTGATCGAGGCGATGCTCTATTTCCTGTGGGACCTGGGGCTCAAGGTCGGCCAGTCAAGCCGCTCGCTCGACGATACGGTGCGGATGGCGCGCGGCGACCTTACGATCCGCACCGCCATGCTTGAAGGGCGCTACGTCTGGGGCGACCAGCCCCTGTTCGATGAAGCGCGCCGCCGCTTCTGGGGCGAGGTGGTCGCTGGAACCGAACGCCAGTTCGTCGCCGAGAAACTCGCCGAACGCAACGAGCGGCACAAGCGGCTGGGCGACAGCCGCTATGTCGTCGAACCCAACGTCAAGGAAGGCAAGGGCGGCCTGCGCGACCTGCACACGCTCTACTGGATCGGCAAGTACATCCACCACGTCCGCGACGTGTCCGAACTGGTCGATGTCGGCTTGCTCACCCCGGCGGAGTACCGCGCCTTCCGCCGGGCGGAGAACTTCTTCTGGGCGGTGCGGTGCCACCTCCACACCATTACCAAGCGCGCCGAGGACCGGCTGACCTTCGACCTCCAGCGCGAAGTCGCAGCACGGATGCTCTTCGCCGATCGACCCGGCAGGAGCGCGGTCGAGCGGTTCATGCAGTACTTCTTCCTCCAGGCGAAACGGGTTGGCCACCTGACGGGGCTGTTCCTCGCCCAGCTTGATGACCAGTTTGCCAAGAAGCAACCGCGCGGTCTGCTCGCGGGGTTCCGGGCGCGGCGGCGGATGCTCAAGGGCTATGTCGTCTATGGGGGGCGGATCAACGTGCCCGGCGACAACTGGTTTGCCGAGGATCCCGTCCGCCTGATCGAGATCTTCGTGCTGGCCGATGCCAACCGGCTCGAGCTTCACCCGGATGCGATGCGCCTTGCGGTGCGTGACGCCCGGCTGGTCGACGGCGTGCGAGAGGATCCGCGCGCCAATGCGCTGTTCATGGAACTGCTGACCAGTCGGCACGATCCCGAAAGCGTGCTGCGCTGGTTCAACGAGGCGGGGGTGTTCGGGCGCTTCGTGCCCGATTTCGGGCGCGTCAACGCGCAGATGCAGTTCGACATGTACCACCACTACACGGTCGACGAACACACCATCCGCGCGATCGGGCTGATGGCCCAGATCGAGCGCGGGGAACTCAAGGCCGATCACCCGCTGGCCAGCGTGATCATTCACAAGATCGCCAATCGCCGTGCGCTTTACGTCTCGATCCTGCTCCATGACATCGCCAAGGGGCGGCGTGGCGACCATTCCGAACTGGGAGCCGAGGTCGCGCTGAAATTGGGTCCGCGCTTCGGCCTCGATGACAAGGAGACGGCGCTGGTCGCCTGGCTGGTGCGCTATCACTTGCTGATGAGCGCCACGGCCTTCAAGCGCGATCTGGCCGACTGGAAGACGATCGGCGATTTCGTTGCCGTGGTGCAATCGGTGGAACGGCTGCGGCTGCTCGCCATGCTTACCATCGTCGATATTCGCGCGGTTGGGCCGGGGGTGTGGAACGGCTGGAAGCGCCAGCTCATCGGCGATCTCTACGAGGCGGCCGAGGAGCGGCTGCGGCTCGGCTATGTCCAGCATGGCCGGGAACACCGCATCGCCGCGAAGAAGGCAGCGGTCGGCGAGCGGCTGGGCAAGCAAAAAGCGCTGGTCGACAAGCTCGGCAAGCAGCTTGGCGACGCCTACTGGATCGCCGAACCCGATGACATCATCGCGATGAACCTGCGCCAGTTCGATGGCGCCCAGGGCCAGGCGCTCGATGTGCATACCGAATACTACGCCGCGCGCGGGGCGACTTTGGTGACGGTGATCGCTGCCGATCATCCGGGGCTGTTCTACCGCATCGCCGGAGGGATCCACCTTGCGGGCGGCAACATCATCGACGCGCGCATCCACACCGCGCGCAACGGCATGGCGGTCGACAATTTTCTGGTGCAGGACCCGCTGGGCCGCCCGTTCTCCGAAGAAAACCAGCTCGCCCGGATCAAGGCGATGATCGCCGATGCGCTGGCGAACCGGGTCAAACTGGTGCCGCAACTCGCGGCCCGCCCGCTCGCCCGTCCACGCGCCGATGCGTTCGATGTCAAGCCGACCGTCGACTTCGACAACACTGCCTCGAACCGTTTCACCGTGGTCGAGGTCAATGCCCGCGACAAGCCCGCGCTGCTCAACCGCCTTGCTCGCGCCCTGTTCGAAAGCCGCCTGATCGTCCACTCCGCCCATATCGCCACCTATGGCGAACGCGCGGCGGATACGTTCTACGTCACCGACCTGCTCGGCGAGAAGGTCGATTCCCCGCAGCGTCTCAAGGCCGTGGAGAAGCGCCTGTTCGAAGCGGCGAGCGAAGAGACGGAGGAGGTTGCCGCGGCCTGACGGCAATGTTGCGATGCAGCACGGATTGGGTCTAGGACGACGGCGACAAGGAGCCTCAGTCCATGACACTTACCGATAAAGTCTGCATCGTCACCGGCGCCGCCAGCGGCATCGGCAGCGGCATCGCCCGCCGCTTTGCCAGGGCCGGGGGCAAGGTTGCCGTCGCCGATCTCAACCTTGACGCTGCGCAGGCTGCGGCCTCGGCGATCAATGCCGAGCATCCCGGCAAGGCCATGGCCGTGGCAATGGACGTCAGCAGCGAGGAGCAGGTCGATGCCGGGGTGGCGCAGGTCGTCGCGGCGTGGGGGACGGTCGACGTGCTGGTTTCCAATGCCGGGATCCAGATCGTCAATCCGGTGCAGGACTTCGCCTTCGCTGACTGGAAGAAGATGCTGGCGATCCATCTCGACGGGGCCTTCCTCACCACGAAGGCGGTGCTGCCGCACATGTACGCGCAGGGGTCGGGCACGGTGCTGCTGATGGGTTCGGTCCATTCCAAGACCGCCTCGCCGCTCAAGAGCGCCTATGTCACCGCCAAGCACGGCCTGCTCGGCCTCGCGCGCACTCTTGCCCGTGAAGGCGGGCCGCATGGGGTGCGCGCCAACGTGATCTGCCCGGGCTTCGTCCGCACGGCGCTGGTCGACAAGCAGATCCCTGAACAGGCGAAGGAACTGGGCATCTCCGAGGAGGAGGTGGTCAAGAAGGTCATGCTTGGCCAGACCGTCGACGGCGAGTTCACCTCGATCGAGGACGTGGCAGAGGTTGCCCACTTCTTCGCCGCCTTCCCGACCAATGCGCTGACCGGCCAGTCGCTGATCGCAAGCCACGGCTGGTTCATGGAGTGAGCGGGGCGGCGGGGGCTGCTTGAGGCGGGCGCGGGCCACTCGCGCCAAGGATGAAGGCAAGTCCCGCTGGCAGCAGCGGCATCATCACCTGGACCCAGTAGTAATTGTCCGGGCGCGAGGCGATCATCACCATCAGGCAAAATCCGCCAAACCACAGCAGGTGGACGAGCGAGTATCGCGCCCAGCCAAGCAGCGCTCCCGCCACCGCGGCGTAAATCGCGGCCATGGGCAGTATGCCGAAAACCGTTACCGCGCGCAGGTCCGAAACCAACCCCTGCGGTCCGCGCAGGCGGAACCAGCCTTGCGACACCGGATCGGTGGGCAGGGTGTATTTCCACACCTGCGTCGCGTGCAGGAACAGCAGGACCGCTGCCACGGCGATGACGACGGCGGTGGCCGATGCTTCAATCCATCTCCGGCGAAGCGTCGCTTCGGCAAGCAGGCACAGCAGCAGCAGGATCGCAAATTCACGCATCAGGCAGGCGGCAAGAACAAGCGCCAGTCGGATTCGCCAGTCGCGCCAACCCAATGCCACCGCTGTCAGCAGCCCGCACCAGACCTCGGTGAAATAGACCGTCGCTGCGGAGATCATCGCTCCGCTGGCGACTGCGTAAAGCGCGATCATCGTCAGGCGCCTGCGCCGATCCGCGATTGCCCGCATCCAGCCGAGCACGCCCAGCATGACAGTTCCGTAGGCCAGCGCGATCAGCCCGCGTTCGCCGAGCGTCGCTGCCACATAGCTTAGCGTCGGCTGGCGAACGGTGTAGAACGGCCGGACCGGATAGCCGCTCGCCCGCTGCGTCGAAACCGCGGCGGCATAGTAGGAATCGCCAGCCTGCACTTGCCGGGCGATGCCGCGGTACAGGTCGATGTCCTTCTGCGGCACGGGGGGCGAGGCGAGGGCCGGGCTGCCCAGCGCCAGCGCGGCAAGGATCAGGAGGCAAAGGCGCAGCAAGATGGCGCAGTGTGCGCCGTACCGCGTCAATCTGCAATAATGATCCTTGCCGCAGCGGCCCTGGATTATACCAGAAACGCTTCGGCGATCTGCACCGCGTTGAGCGCCGCGCCCTTGCGCAGGTTATCGCCCACCACGAACAGCGCGAGGCCGTTCTCGACCGTCGGGTCCTTGCGCACCCGGCCGACGAACACCGGGTCCTGCCCGGTCGCCTCGAGCGGATTGGGCACTTCGCTGATGACCACGCCGGGCGCGTCCTTGAGCAGTTCGAGCGCGCGCTCGACGCTGATCGGGCGTTCGAATTCGGCATTTATCGACAGCGAGTGGCCGGTGAACACCGGCACGCGAACGCAGGTGCCCGAAACCGGCAGGCCGGGAAGCTCAAGGATCTTGCGGCTCTCGTCGCGCAGCTTGATCTCTTCCTCGGTGTAACCGTCCTCGGCATAGACGTAGTTCAGCGGGACGACGTTATGGGCCATCGGTACCGCCCACTTCTCCGCCTTGGGCAGCAGGCTGTCATGCCCGCCCACCGCAAGGTCGCGGGCCTTGTTCCCGACATGGTCGACCTGCCGGGCGAGAACGTCGATCCCTTCCAGGCCGCCACCCGAAACCGCCTGGTAGGTGGAGACGACCAGCTTCTTCAGCCCGGCTTCCTCATGCAGCACCTTCAGAACCGGCATGGCTGCCATGGTGGTGCAATTGGGATTGGCGACGATGCCCTTGGGCAAGTCGGCGAGCGCGTGGGCATTCACTTCGGACACCACCAGCGGCACTTCGGGGTCAGAGCGCCAGGCCGATGAGTTGTCGATCACCACCGCGCCCGCTGCCGCGACCTTGGGTGCGATCGCCTTCGAGGTCGAGCCGCCGGCGGAGAACAGCACCACGTCAAGGCCCGAATAGTCTGCGGTTGCCGCATCCTCGACCACCACGCCGTCCAGCTCCTTGCCCGCCGAACGGGCCGAGGCGAACAGGCGCAGGCTGGCGATCGGGAAATTGCGCTCAGCCAGAATCTCGCGGATCATCGATCCGACAAGGCCGGTCGCGCCGACCACGCCGACGTTGAGCTTCTGTCCGGGGGCGAAACGGGAAACCATGATGTCTTACTCCTTCGTCATTCGAAAGAGCAGGCCAGGGGTTCAAGTGTTCCGAAATGGAAGGCCCCGCCTGCTCGTGCGGGGCGGGTTGTCCGGGTGCCTGTCAGCCACGCACCGCCACAACCGTTCCCGCCGTGGCGGTCGGTTTGGTGGTAATGGTAATGGTCGGCCGGTTGGACATGGAGCGCGCCCCTAACGGTGCCCCCGCGCAATGGCAAGGGCTTTGTTGCAGTGCGGCGCGAAACTTCCTTATCCGGCGGCCTTTGCCGCGAACTGATCATAGGCCTCGACCGCCTGCGCGGCATACATCAGGCTGGGTCCTGCGCCCATGTAGATGGCGAGGCCCATCGTCTCCATGATCTCCTCACGGGTCGCGCCGTGCTGCACGGCCGCCTTGGCGTGGAAGGCAATGCAGCCATCGCAACGGATCGCCACGGCAATGGCGATGGCGAGCAATTCCTTGGTCTTTTCGTCGAGCGCTCCGCCGGTCGTGGCGGCGGCGGCCATGGCCGAAAAGCTCTTCATCACCTCGGGCGAGCCGAGCCGTACTTCCTTGATCGCGCCCGAGAGTTCGGCGGCCATCTGCGGCCAGTCCTTGTGCATGACACTATCCTCGTTCGGTTGGGCCTTCGTCGGTCGGGCCTTCATCGGTCGGGACAGGCCGGAGCGTCTGAATATAAGCGCAATCTAATGGATTGGTCGAGTAGTGTCCTTGATCACTGTCAAGCGCCCGGTGGCCCGTGCTCAGCGACTCGCTGCGGCCAACCGTTCGCGCGCCGCCTCGGCCCCGATGAGCGGGAGGAGCGCGACCATGTCCGGGCCGTGATCGCGTCCGGTAAGGGCCTGGCGCAGCGGCAGGAACAGAGTTTTGCCCTTGCGTCCCGTGGCTTCCTTGAGCGCGCCCGTCAGCGCGGGCCAGTCTGCGCCCACGTGATCGAGCGTCGCGGCAGCCTCGGCGGCGTAGGTTGCATCCTCTGGCGAGAGTTTCGGCGCAGTCACCGGGCCGGTCACGACCTGCCACCAGTCCGCCGCCTCACCGATGTGTTCAAGGTTGGGGCGGATCGCGTTCCACGCGGCTTCGTCCATGCCATCGGGCAGGAGGTGCGCGACCCGTTCGAACGGCAAGCGATGGACGACGGCGGCATTGACCCGGTGCAATTCTGCCTCGTCGAAGCGCGCCGGGGCCCGGCCGAAATGGGCAAGGTTGAAACTCGCCGCCAGCGCGGCGGCATCGAGCGCCGGGTCGACCGGGTCCGAAGTTCCGAGCCGGGCCAGCAAGGCGACCAGCGCCTCGGGCTCGATCCCGGCATCGCGCAGGGCCGAGACGCCCAGCGAGCCCAGCCGTTTCGAGAGCTTACCCTCGGTTCCCGTCAGCAGCGCTTCGTGCGAGAAATGCGGCGGGGCGGCGCCCAGCGCCTCGAACATCTGGATCTGGCTGGCCGTGTTGGACACATGGTCCTCACCGCGCAGCACGTCGGTTACGCCCATGGCGATGTCGTCGATCACCGATGGCAGCAGGTAGAGCCACGATCCATCGGCGCGGCGCACCACCGGATCGCTCATCTTGGCGGGATCGAAATGCTGGGGGCCGCGGATGCCGTCGTGCCATTCGATCGCCTGTTCCCGGTCGAGCAGGAAGCGCCAATGTGGCTTCTCGCCCGCTGCTTCCTTCGCGGCGTGGTCGGCTTCGCTCAGGGCGAGCGCGGCACGATCGTAGATCGGCGGCAGGCCGCGCCCGAGAAGGACCTTGCGCTTCAGCTCAAGCTCCTGCGCGGTTTCGTAGGCGCGATAGACGCGGCCAGCGGAAACGAGCTTCTGGAACTCCGTCTCGTAGAGGTCGAACCGCGCCGACTGTCGTTCCTCGCCGTCCCAGTGAAGGCCGAGCCAGGTCAGGTCGGCCTTGATTGAATCGACATATTCCTCGCGACTGCGCTCGCCATCGGTGTCGTCGATCCGCAGCAGGAAGCGCCCGCCAGCCTGCTTTGCGAGAAGCCAGTTGTGCAGCGCGGTGCGAACGTTGCCGACATGAAGCGTGCCGGTGGGGGAAGGGGCGAAACGGGTGGTGGCGGTCATTCGTCGGCCTTACAGCGTTGTTCAATCCGGTGCGAGTGCCAGCGCATCCCTACCCCGGCAAGCGCCAGAACGACGCCGACCGCGACGATCGCAAGAGTCACCGGATCGCCATGCGAGTTGCGCAGCACCGGAACTGCCATGACGCAAGTGCTGATCATCGACAGCATATAGCCGTTGACCCGGGCGCGGAAAAAATCGGGCAGCACTATGCCGACCGGAACGCGTTGGTGATCGGATAGCGCCGGTCGCGCCCGAAATTGCGCGTCCCAAGCTTGACCCCCGGCGGGGCCTGGCGGCGCTTGTATTCAGCGACGTTGAGAAGCCGCTCGATCCGTACCACGGTATCGCGGTCGAACCCTTCCTGGGCGAGCTGGTCGACGCTCTTCTCATGTTCAACCAGCCCAAGCAGGATGCCATCGAGCACGGGGTATGGGGGCAGCGAATCCTCGTCCTTCTGGTCGGGGCGCAGTTCGGCTGACGGGGGCCGGGTGATGATCCCTTCGGGCATCACCGGACCGTCGGGGCCGAGCCCGATCTTGGGGCGGTGCTGGTTGCGCCACTTGCTGATAGCGAACACGGTCATCTTGTAGGCGTCCTTGAGCGGGTTGTAGCCGCCGGCCATGTCGCCATAGATCGTCGCGTAGCCCACGCTCATCTCGCTCTTGTTGCCGGTGGTCAGCAGCATCGGCCCGAACTTGTTGCTGATCGCCATCAGGGTGACGCCGCGGATGCGCGATTGGACGTTCTCCTCGGTGATGTCGACCTGCTTGTCGGCGAAGGTGCCGGACAGCATCTCGTCGAACGCCTTGACCGCGGGAACGATCGGGATCGTCTCGTAGCGGCAGCCGATCAGCCGCGCGCATTCGGTGGCAAGGTCAAGGCTTTCCTGGCTGGTGAAACGGCTGGGCAGCATGACGGACCATACCCGCTCCGGGCCGAGCGCATCCGCGGCGACGGCGGCGCAGATCGCAGAGTCGATCCCGCCAGAGAGGCCCAGCACCACGCCGGGGAAGCGGTTGCGGTTGACGTAGTCACGCAGCGCCATGACCATCGCGCAGTAGATGTCCTCGGGGTGATCGGCGAGGCGCGCGATCTCGCCCCGGTCGCAGCGCCAGCCGGTCGCGGTTCTGGTCCAGGTGGTGGTGGTTTCCTGTTCCTCCCAGTCGGCCATCTGCACCGCCAGGCTACCATCGCCGTTGACCACGAAACTGGCGCCATCGAACACCAGCTCGTCCTGCCCGCCGACGCGGTTGAGATAGGCCAGCGGCAGACCGGTATCGACCGCGCGGCGCTTGGCCACCCCATCGATCCGCAGGGTGTCCTTGTCGATCTCGTAGGGGCTGCCGTTGACGCAGATCAGCAGTTCGGCACCGAAGTCGGCAAGGTGGCGGCACACGTCGGGATGCCAGATGTCCTCGCAGATCGGCAGGCCGATCATCGTTCCCTTGAACACGATCGGTTCGGGGAGCGGGCCGGGCTGGAACAGGCGCATTTCATCGAAGGTGCCGTAGTTGGGCAGTTCATGCTTGAAACGCACCGCCGCGACCTTGCCCTGATCAAGCAGCGCGATTCCGTTGTGGAGATTGCCGTCGCGCACGAATACCGAACCGACCAGCATCGCGGGCCCGCCATCGGCGGTGGCGTCGGCCATGCGTGCCAGTTCCTCGGCGGCGCGCTCGATCAGCGCGGGCTTCAGGACCAGGTCCTCGGGCGGGTAGCCGATGAGCTGCATTTCGGGAAAGACAATCAGATCGGCGTGGGCTGAACGTGCCCGTTCGCGCGCGGTGAGCATGGCCTTGGCGTTGCCGGCGATGTCTCCCACGGATTGGTTGAGCTGGGCGAGAGTGATGACTAGTCTGTCGGTCATGGGCCTTACCTAAGGCGGGAGGAGAGGATAGCCAATGGCGATGATCGACGATTCAGCACTCAAGGCGGCAATTGGCGCCGCCAACATTCCTGGCGCCTCTGTCGCGCTGATCGACCGGGACGGAACGACCTATAGCCGCGCCTTCGGCCACGCCGACATCGCTGCCGAAACGCCGATGCGTGAAGATACAGTGGTCCAGATCGCCTCCATGACCAAGGCGATCACCTCGATCGCGGCGATGCAACTGGTCGAGGCGGGTCGGCTTTCGCTCGATGCGCCGATCGGCGATGTGCTGCCCGAACTCGCCGCGCCCGAAGTGCTGACCGGATTTGCGGACGATGGCACGCCACAGTCCCGCCCCGCCACGCGGCCGATCACCCTGCGCCACCTGCTGACGCACACCGCGGGGTTCGGCTATCCGTTCATCCATCCCGACATCCTGCGCTGGTTCGCGCCAAAGGGCTTGCCGCCGGGCAACTGGAAGGCCGGGATCCGGATGCCACTGATGTTCGATCCGGGCGATCGCTGGGAATATTCCGTGGCGACTGACTGGGCGGGGCAAGTTGTCGAAGCGGTCAGCGGGCAAAATCTCCAGGACTACTTCATCGAGCACATCACTGGCCCGCTCGGCATGGGGGCGACGCGGTTCCGCGCCTCGGACGAAATGCCGCAAGGCGCGGCCAAGGTCCATGTCCGCACGCCCGAAGGCAGCCTGTCGCCGGTGGGAATGCATATCCAGGGTGGCGATTTCTTCAGCGGGGGTGGCGGACTCAGTTCGACCGCGCCCGACTATGCCCGCTTCGTGCGGATGCTGCTCAACGGCGGGACGCTGGACGGGGTGCGGATCGTTTCGCCCGCGACCATCGCAGACATGACCCGCAATCAGGTGGCCCCGCTGCGCGCCGGGTACATGGGCAGCGCCATGCCGGAGTTCGCACCGCCATATGATGCCATTCCCGACCAGCACACCGGCTGGGGACTGGGCTTCCTGATCAATCCGCAAGCAGGACCGAACGGGCGCTCGCCCGGCAGCCAGCACTGGGCGGGGATCTTCAATTCATATTACTGGTTCGATCCCGCGAAGGGGGTGGGCGGCGTGTTCATGAGCCAGCTTGCCCCGTTCGGCGATTCCGGCGCGCTCGCCGCATTCGGGGCGCTGGAACGGATGGCCTACGCCTGACGCTGGGAGGGCTCCGGCGGCCTTGCGCCACCGGAGCCAGTTTATCCGCGACCCGGACAACGCTCAAACGCTCCGAACCTGCCATTGTTCCCGCTTGACGCAAAGCTCGAAAAAAGTCGTATAACTGAAACTGCCTCCCGCTCCGGCGCGCCAATGAAAAGCCCCGCCGGATCGCTCCGGCGGGGCCTTTCGTTTCAGGCAATTTGAGAGCCGAAGGACGGCTTATTCGTCGCCTTCCGCCGCCTGCGGGTTCAGGTATTCGCCCGCATCGGCATCGGTGCCGTGGGTCTCGCCCTCAACCTCGGCCAGCGGATCGTTGCCGTAGAGCGCTGCTTCCGGCCCCTGGGCCAGTTCCGCAGCGTGTTCTTCGGCAGCCGTTTCCGGCGCGATCAGGCTTTCCTGCAGCTTGCGGTACGAAGCGCGCAGCGCCGCGTCGCGGCTGGAGGCGGCGACCCGCAGACGGTTCATGCCCGCACCGGTTCCGGCGGGGATGAGACGACCGACGATCACGTTCTCCTTGAGCCCGATCAGGTTGTCGCGCTTTCCTTCGACCGCCGCCTGCGTCAGCACGCGGGTAGTCTCCTGGAACGACGCGGCCGAGATGAACGAGCGCGTCTGGAGCGAGGCCTTGGTGATGCCGAGCAGCACCGGCTTGCCTTCCGCAGGCCTGAGCCCCGGTTCCAGCTTGGCGTTGTATTCGTCCATTTCCTCGCGATCAACCTGCTCGCCGGCCAGCAGCACGGTATCGCCGCCGTCGGTGATCTCGACCTTTTGCAGCATCTGGCGAACGATCACCTCGATGTGCTTGTCGTTGATCTTCACGCCCTGCAAGCGATAGACTTCCTGGATTTCGGCGACGAGGTATTCGG
>JAGWUU010000355.1 GCA_028868335.1 Sphingomonadales bacterium
GACTTCGGCATCCAGCTCCGCGCCAAGCAGAAGCTCAAGGGCTACTATGGCGACGTGACGGAAAAGCAGTTCAAGCGCACCTACCAGGAAGCCAGCAGCATGAAGGGCGATACAGGTCAGAACCTGATCGGCCTGCTCGAGCAGCGCCTCGACATGGTGGTCTATCGCTGCAAGTTCGCGCCGACGATCTTTTCGGCCCGCCAGGTGGTTTCGCATGGTCACATTTACGTCAACGGCGTGAAGTGCAACATCGCCAGCCGCCGCGTTCGCCCGGGCGATGTGATCTCGCTGGGCAAGAAGGCCAAGGAAATGGCGCTGATCGCCGAAGCGCAGGGTCTGCCCGAGCGTGAGATTCCCGACTATGTCGCCCCCGATGGCACCGACAAGGCAACCTTCGTTCGCGTTCCGACGCTGGATGAAGTGCCCTATCCGGTGAAGATGGAGCCGAACCTGGTCGTCGAATTCTATTCGCGTTGATCCGGCCACCATACCGGACACGAAAGGGCGGTCCTGCGGGGTCGCCCTTTTCGTTTGTCCGATCACGGCCTCTTGCGAACCTTAACCGCACGATTAAAACGGCGGCAGAGATTCGGGAGGACGTGATGGAATTCGACGAGGTGGTATTGGGACGGCGCTCTATCCGGGGCTATCTCGACAAACCCGTGCCGCGCGAACTGATCGAGGAAATCGTCGCCCTCGCCATGCGCGCGCCCTCGTCCATGAATTCGCAACCGTGGTATTTCCACGTCATCACCGGCGCCCCCCTGAACCTGATCCGCGCGGGCAATACCGAGCGCAACCTTGCTGGCATCCCGCACAGCCGCGAATTCCGCACTGGACGCGCCTTCGAAGGCGTTCATCGCGAACGCCAGGTCGATGTCGCCAAGCAGTTGTTTGCCGCGCAGGGCATTGCCCGCGACGACAAGGATGCACGAACCGACTGGGTGCTGCGCGGCTTTCGCCAGTTCGACGCGCCAGTCTGCGTAATCGTCACATACGACCGGCAACTGGCCGACAGTGATGACACAGCCTTTGACTGCGGCGCGGTAACGACGGCGCTGGTCAACGCCGCCTGGTCACGCGGCCTTGGGTGCGTGATCAACAGCCAGGGAATCATGCAAAGCCCCGTGGTGCGCGAATATGCCGCCATTCCCGACGATCAGGTAATCATGAAAGCTGTCGCACTGGGTTGGCCGGATGAGACATTCCCCGCCAATGCTGTCGTGTCCGAGCGCAAGAGCGTGAAGGATGCGGTGCGTTTCGTGGGCTTTGATTAGGGCACCCGCGTGCCGACAGGTCCTGACCCTATCGCAGGTATTCCCGTCTGAAATCGGCGGCAAAGCTGGTGAAGCGCCCTTCCCCGATCGCGTTGCGCATGGCCGCCATCAATTGCTGGTAGAACGTCAGGTTGTGTTCGGTCAGCAACATGGCGCCGAGAATTTCGCCGGCCTTGACCAGGTGGTGGAGATAGGCGCGACCATAGTGCGTACAGGCGTCGCACGGGCAGCGTTCATCAAGCGGGGCAAGGTCTTCGGCGTGGCGGGCGTTGCGCATGTTGACCGGACCGGACCAGGTGAAGGCCTGCCCGTTGCGGCCTGAGCGGCTGGGCAGAACGCAGTCGAACATGTCGATGCCGCGCTCGACCGCTCCGACCAGGTCGTCAGGCTTGCCAACCCCCATCAGGTAGCGCGGCCGATCGGCGGGGAGCATATCCGGCGCGAAATCAAGCGTGGCGAACATCGCCTCCTGCCCCTCGCCCACCGCCAATCCGCCGATCGCATAGCCGTCAAAGCCGATCGCCTGCAGGGCCTCGGCGCTTTCGCGGCGCAGATCCTCAAGCAGCGCGCCCTGCTGGATCCCGAACAGCGCGCTGCGTTCGGCATGCTCCTCTCCGCTGTCGAAGCCGGTGCGGCTGCGCGCGGCCCAGCGCATGCTCATCCGCATCGACGCTTCGATCGCAGAGCGCGGCGCATCGGCGCGCGGGCATTCGTCGAACGCCATGACGATATCGCTTCCCAGCAGGCGCTGGATCTCCATCGAGCGCTCGGGGGTCAGCAGGTGGCGCGACCCGTCGATATGGCTGGCGAAGGTCACGCCTTCCTCGGTGATCTTGCGCAGTTCGCTAAGGCTCATCACCTGGTAGCCGCCGCTGTCGGTCAGGATCGGGCGGTCCCAGTTCATGAACCGGTGCAGGCCGCC
>JAGWUU010000079.1 GCA_028868335.1 Sphingomonadales bacterium
GTTCCTGCAATCCACCTTCATCGCGCCGTGCTGCACGGTGCCGGCGAGCATCAACCAGACCGACGCCTCACCCCAATACAACCGCGACGACGCCGATGCGGTCAATTCCTCGCTGACGCTGAACTATGATCTGGGCGGGGCGAAGCTCAAGTCGATCAGCGCCTATCGGTGGGTCCATGCCCAGTTCGGCCGGGATGGCGATGCTTCCTCGACGATCAACTATGCGGGAGACTTCCACAACGAGCGCGCCCGCCAGTTCAGCCAGGAATTGCAGTTGACCACGCCGCTGTTCGGCCATGGCAACCTGTTGCTGGGCGCCTATTACTACCGCGAACGCAGCGTCGATCTTACCCACCTGACGGTGGCGGATGGGCTGTACAACGCACCGGGTTTTGCCGCCTTCTCGACCAACGTGCTGCAAATTCCGCCGGCATTCCTCGACTACAACATCGATTTCGACAACCGCCAGACGACCACCAACTATGCGCTGTTCGGCAATGCCACCGTCCCGATCGGACCAGCACTGACACTGGAACTGGGCGGGCGTTACACGCACGAGAAGAAGGCGTTCTATCAGGCGGCGAACCGGGTGGAGAGTAACACGCCGCTCCTGTTCGGCACCCCGTCCTACAGTCTGGACAGAAGCTGGGACGCATTCACGCCGCGCGTGTCGCTGAGCTACAGGATCAAGCCCGATGTGATGGCCTATGGCTCATGGTCGCAAGGGTTCCGCAGCGGCGGGTTTAACGGGCGGCCGACCTCGCTTGAAGAAGTCGGTTCGTACAATCCCGAGCATCTCGATGCCTTCGAAGTCGGGCTGAAGAGCCAGCTCGGCGGCGTGGTGACGCTGAATCTCGCGGCGTTCCGCAACCAGTATCGCGACCAGCAATTGCTGATCAGCACGGTCAGCCAGGCCACCGGTCTGATTGTCGTGCGCACGGAAAACGCCGGACGTTCGCGCATTCAGGGGCTGGAAATGGAGGCGGCCGTGCGTGTTTCGCCGCGCTTCCACATCGATGCCGCGCTGGGCCTGCTCGATGCGAAGTACCAGAAATACATTTCGGTGATCGCCGGGGTTCCGACCGATGCGACCTTCCGTACGCCGAAGCAGGCGCCCGACCTCACCGGCAGTCTCGGTCTGGCCTATACCCTGCCGCTGGGCGACAAGCTGGAAGCGACCTTCCGCGCCGACGCATCGTACCGGTCGAAGTACTTCACCGACGTCGAGAATACGCCTGAGCTGGCACCGCCCGATCACGCCATCGTCAATCTAAGCGCCGCGTTCCGTCTGCCTGAGGCGGGCGCGTCGTTGCGGCTGGCGGTGGACAACCTGACCAACCGGCGGGTGATCGTGTCGGGTTACGACGCGCGAACGTCGTTCGGGTTTCTCGAAGGTTACTACAACGAGCCGCGCCGGTTCTGGCTGACGGTGGCATTCCAGCGCTAAGAAAACGGGGCGGTCCGCAGGGCCGCCCCGTGTCGCCCATCGGGCCGCATTTCAGGCCAGCGCGGCCTTGAGGCGCGCGCCGGCGCGATCGATGTAGGGCAGAGCGTCGGGCACCGCCTCGAACATCGAGAAGAAGCCGTGGATCATGCCCGGCGCCAGTTCGGTTTCCACGGCGACGCCCGCCGCCCTGAGCGCGTCGGCATAGGCGAGTCCTTCGTCGCGCAGCGGATCGTATTGCGCGACCAGAACCGTCGCGGGAGGCAGGTCGCGCAGATTGTCTTGCTGCAACACGGCCATCTCGGGATGCGGATCGGCGCGATCGGGCAGGTATTGTGCCCAGAACCAGCGCATCATGGCCGTGGACAGGAAGAAGTCGCCACCGCCGTTTTCACGATAGGAGACCGTCTCGAAGTCGGCGTCGGTCACTGGATAGATCAACAACTGGTGCCGCAGCTTCGGGCCGCCGCGATCGCGCGCGCGGATCGCCACCGCAGCCGCCAGATTGCCGCCGGCGCTGTCGCCCGCCACCGCCAGCCGCGTCGCGTCGACACCCAGATCATCGGCATGAGCCGCCGCCCAGACCAGCGCATCGTAGCAATCGTCGAGCGGGCCGGGGAACCTGGTTTCCGGAGCGAGGCGGTAATCGACGGCCAGCACCGCCGCGCCGCTCGCCCGGACCAGCGCCCGTGCCGTGGCGTCGTGCGATTCCAGATCGCCGATCACCCAGCCGCCGCCGTGGTAGAAGACCGCCAGAGGCGGCTTTGCCCCTGCACCTTCAGGGAGGTAAAGCCGCGCCTTGATCGTGCGACCGGGCAGATCAAGCGCAAGGTCGCGCACTTGCGCGACGGCGGGAGGCGGGCCGACCTGCATCGGCTGGTTCAGCGCGCGCATCGCCTCGGGCGTGATTGTCGCATAGTCGACTGGCGGCATCTGCGCGAAGAAGCCGAGCAGCGCCTCGACCTGGGAATTGATCGTCATGGTTCCTGTGTCTCCCGCAATCAGCCGAACTGCTGTACGATTTCACCGACCGCCGCGGCAACGTCGTTCCTGCGATAGCCAAGCAGCGCGGTTTCGGCGGCATCGGGTTGGTAGGCAATGAAATTGCCTCGGCCCTGCGGGATCGCCACATCGGGCAGCAGCGGCAGTTCCTCGTCGCGCTCCTCCAGCGTTTCGCCGCTGTTTACCGCGTCGAAGAATAGCTGGAAGTACTGCCGGAACGACAGGTTTTCGTCGCCAACGAGATAGGCCTTGCCGGGCTCGCCGCGCAGCAGCGCGCCTTCGATCGCTTCGGACAGCGAACGGAACGACATGAAGTTGGTGCCGCCGGTGGGGGCGAAATGCGGGATCGGGATATTGCCCTTTGCCCATTGGACATAGGGACCAAAGATTGCGCTCGGCAGGCCGGGGACGGTGCCGACCATGAAGGGGGCGTTAACGCTGATCACGTCGAAACCGGGGCGTCCCTCGGCACGGGCGCCCTCGCAGGCGGCAAGGCGCGACTGGATATAGACGTTGCCGGCGACCAGCTCCGGCGCGGCCTGCGGATAGAAGCTGCC
The DNA here is from genome assembly GCA_028868335.1 of Sphingomonadales bacterium. Classification (GTDB taxonomy): domain Bacteria; phylum Pseudomonadota; class Alphaproteobacteria; order Sphingomonadales; family Sphingomonadaceae; genus Novosphingobium. Next base: position 3,004 of record JAGWUU010000079.1, read on the forward strand.
GAGCTGGATCGCGCGCTTCACCCCAGCCTCGCGCGCGGCGGCGAAGAAGGCGGGCAGGGCGACGTGGTTGGCGCGGTGCAGCCAGGCTGCGAAATCCTCGCCTTGGGGAACGTGGCGGGGATCGTTTCCTGCGGCGAACACCACCCAGTCGAACCCGGAAAGCCGCTCGGGCGTGAAATCGCCAGCAACATAGTCGCCGCGCAGGTAACCAAGGCCGGTAAGCGGCGTGCCAGCGGGCGCGCTCCCGCCGCGTCCGCTGATCGTGACATCGTGCCCCTTGGCGGCGAGGTGAAGGGCGGCGTGCCCCCCCAGGGCGCCGGTTCCGCCGACGACGAGGACTTTCATGGTGTTCTCCCTTGATGATGCGGGTTGGCCGCGGGCAGCGGCGCGAGATCGGGGCTGCGACGCAGCAGGTTGCCGCCGTCGACGGCGATGAATTGCCCGGTGACCCATGCGCTTTCCACGCCCGCCAGGAAGCGGACGACGCCGGCCATGTCTTGCGCTTCGCCCAACCGGCCAAGTGGATATTCGGGCAGGAATGCCTCGGCCGCGCCGCTGGTGAACATGTCCTCGGTCGCGCCGGATCGGGTCAGGCCGGGGCGGATGGCATTGACGCGGATGCCTGACGGGCCGAATTCGTCGGCCGCCATCCGCACCAGTCCCTCCAACCCCGCCTTGGCTATGTGATAGGCCGCAAGATGCCGGAAGGTGAGCCGCGCCGCGCCCGACGAGAGGCAGATGATCGAGCTGCCCGGCGCCATCAGTGGCGCCGCGTGGCGGATGACGTGGAAGGTTGCGACGACGTTGGTTTCGAAAGCATCGCGCAGGTCCTGAGCGGTGTGTTCGATCAGCGGCTTGAAGCCTCCTCCGCCGACGGTGGCAAAGGCGATGTCGAGCCGTCCGGTGAGGTCACGCGCGGCGTTCAGCGCACCGGCTACGGCTTCCTCGTCGAGCGCGTCGCCGACCAGTTCATGGATCTCTGCGCCAGGCACGGTGCCGCGGATACGCGCGGCCACTTGCGCAAGACCGTCGGGCCGCCGCGCCATCAGCGCCAGCCGGGCGCCATCGCGGGCAAGCTGGAGCGCGCAGGCTTCGGCGATCGCGCCGGTCGCACCGGTGACAAAGGCGGTCCGGCCCGCCAAGGGACCAGTCATGCCGCGGCGCCTACGTCGCCGACGGGACGCAGTTCTTCCCAATCGACGATCAACTCGCGCCGGGTGAATTTCCATCCGTCTGCCTCGCGGCGCCAGCGATCCTGATAGCGAATCGCCCATACCAGCAGCAGATCCTGGCCATCCGGGCCGGCCAGCCGGTGCTCTGCGGTGGAGCGCGTCTCGCCTTGCGCCTCGTTCCCGGCAATGGTCACATCGAGGTCGTGGACCACATGGCGCGTCGCCTTGAACGCCTGTGCAAGGTGATCGATTGAGCCGAGGTTGGCTTCCAGCCCTGCGATGGCGAAGCCGGGACCGATGATCTCGATGTCGTTCGCCAGCACGGCGCGCCAGTCATCCTTGCTGCGGCGATCGGCCCCGCGCGCATAGGTTTCTGCGGCAAGACGCAGGGCATTTCGATCATCGACCGGGCTCATCCTGCCGCTCCCGGAATGACGATCCCGTTGCCGCTGATCAGCGGGGTGTTGGTCCATTCGCCTTGCGGCGTGCGATACCAGCCCGCGGCGGCGAGCGCGCCGCCATCGACGTGCAGGGCGGTCCCGGTGACCCACGCAGCCAGCGGGCTGGCAAGGTAGAGCGCGGCCCCCGCACAGTCCGCTGGCTGGCCGAACCGGCCGAGCGGAATCCAACGCTCCTCGTGAGTACGGTTTTCCGCGGGGATCACATAGTCGAGCGCGAGCTGAGGCGTATCGGTAGTTTCGGGCGCAATGTCGTTGACGCGGATGCCTTCTGGGGCGAGTTCCAGCGCGAGGCTTTTGGTGAAGCCGGTCACGCCCCACTTGCCGGCCGCATAGACACTGCATCCTGGAATGCCGCGATGCGCCTCGATCGAGGTGACGTTGATGATCGACGATCCGGGCGCGGCTTTCCGCAGCAGCGGCAGCAGAGCACTGGTGATCCGCAGCAACTGGCCAAGATTGACGTCCACAATCTCGTCCATCTGTGCGTCGGTCAGGGTGGAGAAGGGCTGGGCGTGGAGGAAGTGGCCGACGTTGTTGACCAGCACGTCGAGCTTGCCGGTTTCGGCGGCGATCCGATCCGCCAGCAGGCGGCCCACGCCCCGCTGGCGCACGTCGCAACGAATCACGCGCGCGCCGGGGATTGCCGCTTCCACGGCGTCGGCATTGGCCGGATCGATTTCCGCGATTATCAGCCGCGCGCAGGCGGCGGCAAAGGCTTCGGCGATGGCGCGCCCGATCCCGACGCCGCCGCCAGTGACAAGCACGGTCCTGCCGGTGAAATCGAGCGCCTGGGCGAACGGCGCCGAAGGGTTGGCTGCGGTCATGATGGCTTGCTTCCTCTCCACTGTGTCACCGCTTGGTTTGGTCCGGTGCGATGGCATCCTGATTTCGCCCTTGGCCGGGCCGGCATCGGGTTCGGCTCAGTCCCAGTGGATCAGGTGGCTGATGTCGGTGCGTTCGTGCGGCTTGCGTCCGGTGGTGGCCAGCCGCTGCACGCTGAGCTGCCCGCCCATCGCGCTGAACGAGGTCAGAACCTCTATCACCCGGTCATACCAGGTCGTGGCGATCTTCCAGGTCCCGCCCTCGCGACGATAGGTGTCAGTGTAGATCGCGGTGCCGAAGGTGTGGGCATCCTTTTCCAGGTCGATGAACACGTCCTGCAGATACCAGATGCCGCCTGCGCTGTTGTCGCCGGTCACGGTCACTTCGGGCATGACCCCGATGTGCATCGCGGCCGCGCCCGAATGGAACGAATTGGATAGGAATTCGACCATCGCATCGAGTCCAGCGAGCGAAACCTTGTAGGTGCCGCCGTTGTACGTGCAGGCGACGTCCTGGGTGAACAGGGCGGGCAGGGCGGCGAAGTCGCCGGTGTCGATGGCGCGGAAGTAGCGGTGCTTGAGCACCTTGATTTCCTCGATGTCGGAAAGCTGCTGGAGGGTATGGGCCATGGCTTTCACATTTCCTTTTCGGCAAGATACCGCGCTTCGGCTCGGGCCTTCAGCGCCCGGCCGGTATCGTCGAAGGCGCGCTTCACCCACGGTCCGGCAAACCGGAAAACGTGGATGCCGTTGGCGCCGAGGAACGCGTCGGTTGAGAAATAGCGGCAGCTCTCCGCGCCGGTCGGCTCGATCACCTGATCGCGTCGCGCGGGATAGGGCCAAGCAGGATCGTTGGGCAGATCCCACGAAATCTGCCGCTCGGGCACGATCGAGCTGATGAATTCGCAGTTGGGAAAGAGCGAGCCGGGCACGGCATAGTTAATCAGCGTCATCACCACCGCGTGGCCCAGCTCGACCTTGCCATCGGCGCGGATGCAGAACGGATTCCAGGCATTGTAGTTGGGCAGGTCGGTGAGGATTTCCCAGACGATGCGCGCGGGCGCGGCGATCTCGAACACCTCGCTGATCGTTACGGCATCAGGGTCGAAACCCTCGACAGGGTCGTCGGCGAGTGACGCGGCGGTCTTCATCCATTCAAGTTGCATGGTCCGTCTCCCGTCAGGCCGCGACCCAATCGCCGCCGTTGACGTCAAGCATCGCGCCGGTGATCTCAGAGGCGTAGTCGGACAGCAGGAAATAGACCGCCTTGGCGCAATCGGCGTCTGGCGGAATGTGGCCGACCGGGATTTCGGTTCCCCGCTGCTTGAGGAAGGCGGCGCCTTCCTCCTTGCCCAGGGTATCTGCAAAGCCCTGCAGCGGGGCGCCCATCATCCAGCCCATCAGTGCGGTGTTGACCCGGATGCCGGTCCCGGCAAACTCGACCGCGAGGTGGCGGCTCATGTGATTGAGCGCGCCCTTGGCCATGCCGTAGCCGCCTTCGCCTTGCATCGGCTTGCGCGTGCAGAGCGTCGAGACGTTGACGATGGAGCCCGAACCTTGCGCCTTCATCGTGGGATAGACTGCCTTGACCATACGCAGCGCGCCCACCGCGCCGACGTTGTAGGCACTCAGGACTTGCTCGATATCGTGGTCGACCAGCGGGCCCCAGTCGGGGTGAAAATAGGCTGAGTTGACCAGCCCGTCGATTCGACCCCACTTGTCGAGGGCCGCCTGCGCGGCAGCCTTGCATTGATCCATGTCGGTCACGTCGAGCGGCACGGCGATCGCTTCGCCGCCCGCCGCGACGATTTCATGTGCAACGTCCTCGATCGCCTGCCTGGACCGCGCTGTGACGACCACCCTGGCTCCTTCGCGCGCCGCCCCGCGGCAGGCGGCGGTTCCCATGCCCGGACCCGCTCCGGTGATGATGATGACCTTTTCATTGAGAATCATTGAGTCTCTCCCGTGGTTGGCGAAGCCCCGCCTTGTTCATTGTCAGTGGAATGCTCGGCTCGTTCCCGTGCGGTTGGCGCGGCCCTGGAACATCAGGTGGCCGGGATGCCCAGCCTCGATCCTGTCGGCCATCGCCGCGTCTGAGCGCCCTGCCATATCTCGCAAACTCTCCCGCATCGACTCATTGGCACCGTCGAACGGCGCATTCGTAATTTAAACTGGCATCGGATACGCAAATCGTCAATTGTAAACCGGGTTGGCTTTCGATATTGGCAATTTCGAATCCGGTGTGACAATCGTTGTGCCGCATTGAAGCAAGCAGGAGTGCAGGCGTGACGCTGGACAAGCGGATGAGCGCGACCGAGGTGGTTGCAGGGCTGGCCGACGGGATGACTCTCGGCATCGGCGGGTGGGGGCCAAGGCGCAAGCCGATGGCGTTGGTGCGCGAGATATTGCGCTCCGATCTCAAGGATCTCACCGTCGTCGCCTATGGCGGAGCGGACGTTGGCATGCTGTGCGCGGCGGGCAAGGTCAGGAAGCTGGTGTTCGCCTTCGTTTCGCTTGATGCCATTCCGCTCGAGCCGTGGTTCCGCAAGGCACGCGAGGCGGGGACGCTGGAAGTTCTCGAGGTGGATGAGGGCATGTTCCAGTGGGGGTTGAAGGCGGCGGCGTTCCAACTGCCCTTCCTGCCCACGCGCGTCGGCCTTGGCACCGATCTGGCCGAACTGGGTGGACTCAATACGGTGCGCTCGCCCTATGACGATGGCGAGACGCTGATCGCAATGCCGGCGCTGAAGCTCGATGCCGCGCTGATCCACGTCAACCGGTCGGACTGGCGCGGTAACGTGCAGGCGTTCGGGCCGGACGTCTATTACGATGAATGGTTTGCCAAGGCGGCGGCCAAGAGCTTCGTGTCCTGCGAGGAACTGGTCGACCGCATGGAGGATCACTATCCCGACAACGCGCAGGCCAACATCTTTGAACGCTGTTTCGTCAGCGGCGTCGTCCACATGCCTTGCGGCGCGCATCCCAGTTCGATGCCGCCGCACTATGGCTGGGACATGAAGGCTCTCAAGGCCTACGCCGATGCCGCGCGCGATCCGGGCGACTGGGCAGCGGTCAAGGATCGCTTCGTCGGTGCCACCGAGGCCGAATACCTTGCAACCTTTGGCGGAAAGGAGGCGGTGGCGGCTCTCCCGCTCCCGATTTTCTGATGAGCGACGTGACCCTTGTTGACCTGTGCATCCTTGCCTGTTCGGAAGCGTTCCGAAACAACGGCGAGGTGATCGCTACCGGTGTTGGCCCCGTGCCGCGTCTCGCCGCGGGCCTCGCCAAGCTGACCCACAGCCCCGAACTGATGATGACCGATGGCGAGGCCTATCTGGTCGAGCAGCCGGTGCCGCTTGGTCCGAGAAAGTACGACGATCGCAAGCCTGCAGGCTACCTGCCGTTTTCGCGCTTCTTCGACAGTGCGGTGTGGACTGGTCGCCGGCACGCGATGGTCACGCCGACCCAGCTTGACCGTTTCGGCCAGATCAACCTGTCCTACATGGGCGGCACCCATCGTCAGCCCAAGACCCAGATGCTGGGGGTGCGCGGCTTTCCCGGCAACACGATCTATCATCCCAACTCGTTCTTCTTCCCGGCGCATTCGCCGCGGGTGTTTGTACCCGACGTCGACATGATTTCGGGCGTGGGATACAACCCGGCCAAGCACGTCGCTGGTGGCAATTTCTCGGCCGTCGACCTGCGCACGATCGTCACCAACCTGTGCGTGATGGACTTCGGCGGGCCGAATCACGCAATCCGCGTGATTTCGCTGCACCCAGGCGTCAGCTTTGACGAGGTGCAGGCGGCCACCGGGTTCCCGCTGCACAAGGCCGATACGATAACCGAGACGCCGCTGCCTTCGTCCGAGGCGCTGGCGGTCATCGCCAGCCTCGATCCGCATGGCATCCGCTCGGGCGTGATCAAGGACAATCCGTTTGCGCTGCGGGCAGCGTCATGACCGATCCGCTTGCCACGGCCTTGACCCGGCGTCTCGGTTGCCGCCTGCCGGTGATCCAGACCGCGATGGGCTGGGTCGCCACGCCTGAGCTGGTGGCGGCGACGAGCAATGCCGGGGCCTTCGGGTTTCTGGCTTGCGCGGTCATGTCTCCGGCTCAGGCGGCCGAGGAGCTGGCTCGCCTGCGCGATCTGACGCCGCATGATTTCGGCGTCAATTTCCACAGCTTCCAGCCCGGCGCGGCGCAGATCGTCGATCTGATCCTTGCCAACAAGGATCGGGTGCGCGCCGTCAGCTTCGGGCGCGGGCCGGATGCGGGGATGATCGGCCGCTTCCGCGATGCCGGAATCCTGTGCATTCCTACCGTCGGCGCGGTCAAGCATGCCGAGAAGATGGTCAGCCTTGGCTGCGAGATGGTCACCGTGCAGGGCGGCGAAGGCGGCGGCCACACCGGATCGGTGCCGACAACGGTGCTGTTGCCGCAGGTACTCGATGCGGTCGACGTGCCGGTGGTTGCGGCGGGCGGGTTCGGTGATGGGCGCGGCCTTGCCGCCGCGCTGGCCTTCGGCGCGGTGGGCATGGCGATGGGCACGCGCTTTCTGATGACCGCGGAAAGCCCGGTGCCGCCTGCACCCAAGGCCGCCTATGTCAAGGCCGGGGTGACTGACATCGCGGTTTCCACCAAGGTTGACGGCATCCCCCAGCGGATGATCCTCAACCCGCTGCTGCGTCGTATCGAGAGTTCTGGGCGCCTCGCCATGTGGCAACGCGCGATGGAAGCGGGCCTTGCGATGAAGCGCCAGACCGGAATGAGCTGGGGCCAGGTGATCGCGACTGCACGCGGGATGACGGCGCATGGCGAAATGCCGCTGGCCCAGGCGATGATGGCCGCCGCAGCGCCGATGATGATCCAGCGCGCGGTCGTCTCCGGCGATGCCGAAAACGGACTCATGGCTACCGGCGTGGTCGCCGGTCGACTGCGTGATCTGCCAACCTGCACCGACCTGCTCCAATCCATTGAAACCGAAGCGCGGAGCCATATCGCTGCGCTCTGTGCGGGGAGTTGAACCCATGCCGATCACTACCGAAATCCATGACCGCATCGCAGAAATCGTCTTTGACGTGCCTCCGGTCAACGCCTTCGACAGCGAGACGTGGATGTCGCTGCCTGCGATCATCGCCGCCGCCGCCGCCAACCCCGAAGTTAACTGCGTACTGATCCGCGCGGCGGAAACCGCGCGCGGCTTTTGCGGCGGGGTGGACATCAAGGAGATGCAGGCCCACCCCGAGCGCATCACCGTGCTCAACCGCGGCAACTACCTGACCTTCAAGGCGATCCGCGACGCCGAGGTGCCGGTGGTGGTCGCCGCGCACAAGTTCGTGATCGGTGGTGGCATCGGCATATGCGGGGCCAGCGATACGATCATCGCGGCTGACGACGCCTTCTTCTCGCTGCCCGAGGTCGATCGCGGGGCGATGGGCGGGGCCAGCCACCTTTCGCGCATGCTGCCCCTGCACAAGGTCCGCGCGGCTTTCTTCACCGGCGGCAATATTCCGGCGGAGGAAGCCTATCGCCTGGGCGCTGTGGAAAAGGTGGTGCCGCGCGCCGATCTTGTGGCCGAGGCACATGCCTTCTGCGCGGTGGTTGCCTCGAAAAGCCGCAAGGCGCTGGTCATCGCCAAGGAGGCGCTCAACGGTCTTGAGCCGCGCGACGTCGATCGCGGCTATCGCTGGGAGCAGGGCTTCACGCTGGAAATGTACATGCACGAAGACAGCCAGAAGAGCCGCGACGCCTTCGTCGAGA
>JAGWUU010000080.1 GCA_028868335.1 Sphingomonadales bacterium
GTCTCCGCGATCGGGCGCGGGGCGATGGACTTCATCGAAAAGCCGTTCGAGGCTGAGCGCCTGCTCCTGCTTGTCGCCCGCGCGACGGAAACCGAACGCCTGCGGCGCGAGAACGCGCGGTTGCGTGAAGGGTTTGTGATCGCGGACGAATTCACGGGCAACAGTTCGGCGATCAACCAGGTCAGGGCGACCCTGAAACGCGTGGCCAACACTGGAAGCAGGCTGTTGATCTCGGGGCCGGCGGGGGCGGGCAAGGAGGTCGCGGCGCGCCTGTTACACAGTTGGAGCCCCCGCGCTGCCAACGCGTTCGTCACGGTCAATTCAGCGCGCATTACACCGGAACGCTTCGAACAGGAATTGTTCGGTGAGGAGCAGGGAGGCAAACTGGTTCGAGCCGGGCTGCTCGAACTGGCCGATGGCGGCACGCTCTACTTCGACGAGGTGGCGGACATGCCGCTTTCCACCCAGGCGCGGATCCTGCGTGTTCTGACCGAACAGGCCTTCGTTCGGGTCGGCGGGCATCGGCAGATTCGTGTCGATGTTCGGGTGGTTTCGTCGACCGCCCGCGATCTTGAACGTGAAATTGCCGAAAAGCGCTTTCGCGAGGATCTGTTCTATCGCCTCAATGTCGTTCCCGTGACTATTCCGTCGCTGGCGGAACGGCGCGAAGACATCCCCACGCTTGCTGATCATTTCTTCGCCAGGTTCGCCGCCGACCAAGGTGTGGCGCCGCCCGAAGTTGCCATCGAGGCAATGGCGGCGCTGCAAAGTTATGAATGGCCGGGCAATGTGCGCCAACTCCGTAACGTGGTCGAACGCACGATCATCCTCACACCACGCGAAAACCTGGGCCGCATTGTCACCGACATGCTCCCGCCGGAAGTCGCAAGCGGCAGAATGGGGAGTGACAACGGCATGCCGGCACTGATGGGCGTTCCGCTGCGCGAAGCGCGTGAAAACTTCGAACGGGAGTATCTCAGAGTTCAGATTCGTCGGTTTTCCGGGAACATTTCCCGCACGGCGGCATTCATCGGGATGGAGCGTTCGGCCCTGCATCGCAAGCTCAAGCTCCTCGGTATGGTTGGTGGCAAGGAGGACGAAGCGGCCGAACTGATGGATGAATAGGGCAGCATTGCACTTTGGTCGTTTACCAGACCGTCGCGAATCGGTACAACTCACCCATTATGGAAATCCGGTCGATGCTTCGTGAGGAGTAGCGGCCAGAATGCGGACCGCACAAGCGGCCGCCAACAAGAAGGAACAGATTCGATGTCATCCCGCACTCTCACTGCGCGTCCGCGTTCCTCCAAGTCCGAGCCTGAACTAACTACGGAGGCGCCGCTTTCCGTGGCCGAGCCGCTTTCGGGTGGGGCGAAGGGGCAGAACCTTCAGGACCAGTTCCTCAATTTGCTCCGCAAGAACAAGACGCCTGTGACCATGTTCCTGGTAAAGGGCGTAAAGCTGCAGGGCATCGTAACGTGGTTCGACAATTTCTCGATCCTGCTGCGCCGCGATGGGCAGAGCCAACTGGTTTACAAGCATGCCGTTTCGACGATCATGCCAAGCCAGCCTGTCGACGTGCGCCAGTTTGGTGGCGCGGGTGAGGGGAGCAAGAAGGTCCGGCTTTTGCAGGACGTGTTCCTTTCGAGCGTCCGCTCGTCGGGCGTTCAGGTCACGATGTTCCTGGTCAATGGCGTGATGCTTCAGGGACGTGTCGCGGCCTATGATCTCTTTTGCATGCTGCTTGAACGCGAAGGCTATGTGCAACTTGCCTACAAGCATGCGGTTTCGACCATCCAGCCGCTGAGCCCGGTGGATCTGACCGGCGACGGTTGGGATGGCGAGGAAAGCGACGACGCCTGAGTTTTCTGGATGACAATCGCGAGGACGTGACCCGCGGTGCGCGGGCCGTCGTCGTGTATCCCGAGATCAAGGGGCGGGGTAGCAGCGGGGTTGATACCGCGGCGCGCATCGAAGAAGCCAAGGGGCTGGCGCTGGCGATTGGACTGGAAGTCGTCGACGCATTCTCAATTCCGATTCGCGAGGCACGCGCCGGCACGCTGTTCGGCGAGGGACAGATCCAGAATATCGATACCGCCTGCAACCTGGGCGATGCCGAGCTGGTGATTGTCGATGGTGCGCTGTCCGCGATCCAGCAGCGCAACCTGGAAGACAAGCTCAAGCGCAAGGTCATCGACCGCACCGGCCTGATACTCGAAATTTTTGGCGAGCGCGCCGCAACTGCCGAAGGGCGATTGCAGGTGGAATTGGCGCACCTTGACTATCAGGCGGGTCGTCTGGTCCGGTCATGGACGCACCTTGAGCGCCAACGCGGTGGTTTCGGCTTTCTTGGCGGTCCGGGCGAAACGCAGATCGAGGCCGACCGGCGGCTGATCCGGGATCGCATGGCACGCCTGCGCCGCGAACTCGATCAGGTTCGCCGCACCCGCGGCCTCCACCGCAGTCGGCGCGAAAAGGCGCCTTGGCCGGTAATCGCACTGGTCGGTTACACCAACGCTGGCAAGTCGACGCTGTTCAATCGCCTGACCGGGGCGGGGGTGATGGCGGAGGACCTGCTTTTCGCCACGCTTGACCCGACCATGCGGCGCATCCGCTTGCCCGGTGTCGACAAGGCGATCCTGTCCGACACGGTGGGGTTCATCTCCGACCTGCCGACGCAGCTTATCGCCGCATTCCGGGCAACGCTGGAAGAGGTGACGGCGGCCGACGTCATCATCCATGTGCGAGACATCGCCAATCCTGATACCTTGGCGCAGAAGGCACAGGTACTCGCCGTGCTTGAGGATCTTGGGCTACTCGACGACGAAGGTGCCGAACCCAAGGTTCCGATCATCGAGGCCTGGAACAAGTGGGACCTGCTCGATGCGGTCCGCGCGGAAGAGTTGCGCCAGCAGATAGCAGCCCACCCGGATGAGGTGATCGTACCGGTTTCGGCCTTGACCGGCGACGGTTGTGAGGATTTGCTGGAGGCGGTTGGCAAGCTTCTCACGCAAGGCGCACGGTTGCACAGCTTCCTGCTTCCGGCCAGCGATGGACAGCGCCTTGCCTGGCTCCACGCGCATGGCGAGGTGATCGAAGATCGGGAAGGCGGGGAGGACGACCGCGGACCATTGCGACACCTTCAGGTGCGACTTGACCCTCGCGAACTAGGGCGCTTCATGCGTCTCTGACGCCTTGACGTCATTCCACAGCGCGTCCTGTTGTTCGAGCGTCAACGTGGCAAACTGTTCGTCCCGCCCTGCCGCCAGTGTTTCCATCGCTCTGAATCGCCGCTCGAACTTTATGTTGGCCGCGCGGAGCGCTTCCTCAGGGAGGATGCCGTAGGCCCGGACCAGGTTGACCGCAGCGAACAGCATGTCGCCGGCTTCTTCGGCGCGTTCTGCGTTTGTTTCAGCGCCAGCCAACTCGTCGATTTCCTCAAGGAGTTTCGCCGCCGGACCGGAAGTATCCGGCCAGTCGAAACCTTGTCGGGCGGCGCGCTTCTGCAGCTTTTCTGCACGCATCAGGGCTGGGAGTGCCATGGCCACGCCATCAAGCGCGCTCGACGCTCCCTTGGCCTGTCGTTCGGCAGCCTTGGCGCTTTCCCACCGATCCTCGCGCGATTGGCCGAGATCGGGCGCGTCGCCGAAGATGTGTGGGTGACGCGCCTCCATCTTGGCGCTGATTGCATCGGCCACGGCTGCGAAATCGAACAGGCTAGCCTCCTGCGCCATGCGCGCATGAAAGACGACCTGGAGCAGCAGGTCGCCGAGTTCATCCTTTAGCGCATGCATGTCATCGCGCTCGATTGCGTCGGCGACCTCATAGGCTTCCTCGATCGTGTACGGAGCGATCGTCGCGAAACTTTGCGCGAGATCCCAGTCGCAACCGCGCGACGGATCGCGCAGTCGCGCCATGATGGCGAGGAGGCGTGAAAGGGCGGTTTGTGCAGTTTCGGTCATGTTGGAATGATAATATATATTATGTTAAATTAAATCTATTACCTGAGGCGCCCTATCTGAGAAATGTACGGGCGACGAGCGCGACGACCACGATAATTACAATCCAGATAGCAGCGAGGGTCACAAGACGACTAGCGGGCAAACGATGCGATGCCAGGGCACGCCAGTTTATCAGCAGCACCAACGACGCTGAGATAACGGCAAGGAACATCTCATTGCTGCTCACGGTGCAATCTCCAATCCGTCGTATCCTACCAGCACGTGCCTGGGAACTTCGGCCGACACCGTGGCATAGTCCATCGACTTGTCGAGATGCGTCAACACGCCAATTCGTGCGCGCGTCGCCTCGATCAATTCAAGCGACATACTCAGATGAGCGTGGGTCGGATGCGGTTCGCGGCGAAGGCAATCGACAACAAGGACGTCGACATTCGCAAACAGTTCAACCATCTCGCGAGTTATTTCGCTGAAGTCCGTCGCATACCCAATTGTTTTTCCGCCTGAATCAAATCGATAGGCCGTGCTTTGCGCCGGACCGTGCGGCATCTGGCAAGTGGCGACACCGAAGCCGGCACACATCCGCAATCGGTCAAGCGTGTCGAGTTCGACAATGGTGTGATAGCCGTACTGCCCGGCGAAGGCATAGCCGAACCGCTGACGCAGCCGCCGCACTGTTTCACCCGCTGCATACCCTAGGATTGGTCCCCCGCGGCCGTAACGCAGCGGTCGCAGATCGTCGATGCCATGGCAATGATCGGCGTGGTCGTGTGTCCAGAACACGGCGTCCAACTGGTCTATTCCGCTCGCCAGCAATTGGTTGCGGAGATCGGGTGACGTATCGACCAGCAGGCGCTGTCCTGCATCGCCTTCAATCACGATAGACACGCGAGAGCGTCGGTTTTTCGGCTCGGCCGGGTCGCACAATCCCCAGTCATTGCCGATCCGAGGCACTCCGGTCGAAGTACCGCTGCCAAGCAGGATCAGCTTCACAGCCTTGCCTTGGAGAACAGCAATCGGAAGTTCCGGGTTGTGCTTTCAGCCAGTGCTTCGGCGCTGACGCCACGCAACCCTGCCAGAAACCGAGCCGTATCCGCGACAAATGCCGGTTCGCATACCCGCCCCCGATGCGGCACTGGCGCCAGGAAAGGCGCGTCAGTTTCAACCAGTAGGCGATTCTCTGGTATGGTAGTAGCTATGCTCTGCAACTCTTTGGCATTCTTGAATGTTACGATCCCGGAAATTGAAATCGTCAGCCCCAGATCAAGCACCTTGCCGGCGAATTGCGCCGACGCGGTGAAGCAGTGAATCAGCGCTGGATAGGCCCCCTGCTCCATTTCTTCGGCAAGGATCGCCGCCGTGTCGTCCTCGGCCTCGCGGGTGTGGACGATCAGCGGCAACCCGGTCGCGCGCGCTACCGCGATGTGCTTGCGGAACAGGGCCTTTTGCGTCTCCCTGTCGGAATGGTCATAGTAGTAATCCAGCCCTGTCTCGCCGATTGCGACAACGCGCGGGTGCTCGGTCGCCGCCAGTAGCGCGGCCTCCCCAAGGTCGGCATGAGCGTCTGCTTCGTGCGGATGGATGCCAACACTGGCCCACACGTCGCTTTCGCGCTCGGCCGTCGCGATGACCTGGCCCCATTCGCGCTGCCGGGTGGAAATCGAGAGGAAGCCGCCTACTCCTGCCGTCCTTGCCCTCGCCAAAACGCCATCGCGATCTTCAATCAGGCCTTTGTATTCAAGATGGCAATGCGAATCGATCAGCATCAGGAAGGCTCGGTGTCTGCGGGCAGTTCGAGGCGCGGGAACACGCCGACTGGTTGGCCAAGCCGGAACCCTTGGGCAAGAAGGCGATTGAACCAGCCATCGTCGGAAAGCGCCGAATAGCTGCGCTCGTCTGCCGGAATGCCAAGTTGATCAAGCAGGTTGTCCGCCGATTCCGGCACGACCGGACGAATGGCTATCGCCAGATCGCGCACCGCGGAAAACAGGGTAAGAAGCACGATCCGCATTCGTTCGGGATCGGTCTTGCGCAGAGTCCAGGGGGCCTGTTCGTCGACATATTGGTTGCAGGCAAAAATAGCCCGGATCCAGGCTTCGATGCCGTTGGAAAAGTCCAACGCCTCAAAAGCAGTAGGCAATTCGTCGCGCGCTGCGGAATTGACGAATTGAAGCAGTGCGCGGTCGGCTTCCGTGATAGAAAACTGTGAAAGTTCTCCATCTAAATTTTTGAAAATCATCGATAGAACTCGTTGCGCCAAATTGCCGAAACTGTTCGCCAGTTCGGCATTGCACCGGTTGACGATCGCCTCTGGCGAATAAGAACCGTCCTGTCCAAAGGCGACTTCGCGCATCAGAAAATAGCGCAGGCTGTCGACCCCATAACGCGCCGCAAGGTCCATCGGGTCAGTGACGTTGCCAAGTGACTTCGATTCCTTCTGCCCACGGTTGAGCAGGAAGCCGTGACTGAAGACATGCCGGGGTAGCGCGATACCGGCACTCATCAGGAAGGCGGGCCAGTAGATCGTGTGAAACCGTGTAATATCCTTGCCGATCAGGTGAAGATCGGCAGGCCAGTATCGCGCAAATGTCTCATCTTCGTTGGGAAAGCCAAGCCCGGTGAGATAGTTGGTCAAGGCATCGACCCACACGTACATGACATGATTGTCGCTGCTTGGAACCTTCACGCCCCAGTCGAAACTTGTTCTGGACACCGAAAGATCGCGCAGACCACCCTCGACAAAGCGTGTAATCTCGTTGCGACGGCTTTCCGGCCGGATGAAATCGGGTTGCTCCGCATAAAGCTTGAGCAACGGTTCGGCATAGTTCGACAGCCGGAAGAACCAGCTTTCCTCGACGGTCCATTCGACAGGCGTACCCTGGGGCGACAGCTTCTCCCCCCCTTCCCCGGCGACAAGCTCGCTTTCGTCGTAATAGGCCTCGTCGCGAACCGAATACCAACCCTCATATCGATCAAGATAGAGGTCGCCGCTGGCTTCCATACGTCGCCACAGCTCCTGCGAAGCGGCATGATGGCTCAGCTCGGTAGTCCGCTGGAATACGTCATAGGAAATATTCAAATTGTCACACATATCTATGAAATATTGTGACATTTCATTTGCAAGTTCTACAGGGGCAATCCCCAGCTCGCGCGCCTTCTGCGCCATCTTGAGGCCGTGTTCGTCGGTCCCGGTCTGAAAGCGCACGTCCCGCCCAGCCTGTCGCTGGAATCGCGCGATGACGTCGGCGGCGATCGCCTCGTAGGCGTGCCCGATATGAGGACGGCCGTTCGGGTAGGAAATGGCCGTGGTGATGTAGAAGGGCTTGCCCATGATTGGCAGTTTGTCTTTCTGGCGGAAGGTCAAGCCGCCTCTCTAGGCATGGCGAGAGAGGCCAGCAACCCGCCAATTTCCATCGCCAGCAAACCGGGATCGAAGTTGTATATCGGGGCCTGCCCGCCCAACTGGGTCAAGTCGCAATAGGCCGCGATGATCCGCTGATGACGGTCGCGCCCCGGGCCTGCCAGTTCGGCGGCGACGACGGCGCGAGCAAGGTCTATCGTGGCTTGCACCCGCTCGCGGTCCGGCCTTGCACCGATCGCTTCCGCCAAGGCACCACGCAATGCCAAGTGCTCGTCGCCCTCGGCGATCAGCCGAAGCATCAGCGCATGCAGGGCGCCGAGGTTCTGTTCGACGAATTCCAGCGCCGCTCCGGGGGAACCTTCCGCCGCTGCGACAGCCGCAGCGCGCGTGGCACCATCGGCCTGAGGCGACACATCGCGCAGAATTCGGTCCATCTCGGCGTTTGGGAGCGGGGCAAACCGCAGGATTCGGCAACGCGACCGGATCGTCGGCAGCAGTCGGCCCGGCCGATGGGCTACCAGCAGAAAAAACGTCCCGGCGGGCGGTTCTTCAAGACTCTTGAGCAAGGCGTTGATTGCGCCTTTTTCCAGATCATCTGCCGGATCTATGATCACCGCGCGACGGCTACCCAAGGTTGGGCGGGTCACGAGCCGCGCCTGCATGCGCCGCACCTGATCAATGGTGATGTTGCGTTTGGTCTGGAACGGCTTGCCTTCCGCCTTTTTCTCCGCCTCGGTCTCATTGGCCGGGAGGTGGTCGAGCACGATAATATCTGGATGGACTGCCCAATCAGGCTGGGAAATGCCGGGCTCGGCGACAAGTTGGGCAGCAGCCGCGCGGGCGAACAGGCCCTTCCCCAATCCCTTGCGGCCAGCAAGAATCCAGGCGTGTGGCATCCGCGCCGAACCGAGCGCCTCATGCCAAGCGCCCCACGCATCATCGTGCCCGGAAAGCCTGGTCATGTCTGTTCCTGCAGCGGCAGCACTGCCCGCATCACCGTATCGTGTACGCCATTGGCGTCACCGTTGCCGTCGATCCGGGCAAAGCGACCGGGTTCGGCCCCGGCGATTCTCGCAAAGGCTTCAACTACCGTGGCGTGATACGTAGCATTGCGCCCGCCGATGCGGTCCGCTCCCTCCACGTCGCGCGCCGCAAGCCGTTTCGCCGCAACGGCCGGATCGATCTCGAACAGCAAGGTCAGATCGGGCAACAGCCCGCCGCTGCCGATGCGGTGCAATTCCAGAATGTCTGCGTCTGACAGACCCGCTGTGCCACCCTGATAGGCCCGGCTCGAATCGACGAAGCGATCGCAGATCACCCATGCACCTGCTTCCAGAGCGGGAAGGATCAGCCGTTCGACGTGATCGGAACGGGCAGCGGCAAACAGCAACGCCTCAGCGCGAGGATGCCAACCCTCGCCGTCCAATCCGAGCAGGAGGCGGCGGATTGTCTCCGCCCCGGGAGTGCCGCCGGGCTCGCGCGTGACGGTGCAGGTCACGCCGCGCCGCTCCAATGCGGCAGCCAACATCCGGGCCTGGGTCGACTTCCCCGCCCCCTCCCCGCCTTCCAGCGCAATGAACTTTCCGCGTGTCATTGCAGCAGCCCTAGCAGGCCATTGGCCAACCTGTCGAACGGTCCCGCAGCGCGAACATCTCTGGCCGCGATCACCGGTATCGCGTAGCCGGGTTCGCCGTCGATCCGAACCTCAAGCTCGCCCAGGCGCGTGCCCTTGGCGACGGGGGCGATCAGCGGCCCGTTGTAAGTGATGCGCGAGCTAACCCTTGGCGAGGTTCCGTGTGGCAGGCTCAACGTGTACCCGCGGAGGACGGTAACCGGCACGGTCCGAGCAGTTCCCCGCTGAACCCGCACCTCACCGACGATCATCCCCGGCGCGAGCCAAGGGCGATCATCCCACGCAGAATATCCCCATTCGGCCAGCGCCGTTGCCGTCCGTGCCCGTTCCGGTTCGGACCACAATCCGGCAACGACCAGAACAAGCCTACGCCCGTTCCGTTCGACCGCGCCAAGGAAGTTGAAGCCTGCCTCAAACGTATGACCGGTCTTGATGCCATCCGCGCCCGGCAGAACTCCGGCAAAGGGATCGTGGCTGACCAGGCGGGCGCCACGCCATAGCATTGCCTGTTGGCCAATGTAGCGTCGGTACAACTGGGGATGTTCGATAATCAGCGCTTGAGCCAGCTTCACCAGATCCTGCGCTGTCACATAGGTTGCGCCATGATCAGGGAAGCCATTGGGCGTCGCGAAGTGACTGCCTGTCATCCCGAGCTGGCGCGCCCGTGCGTTCATCGCCGCGGTCCAGGCCGCCGTGCTGCCCTGGGCTGCCTCCGCGAGGGCCACGGCAGCGTCGTTCGCTGAAACCGTGGCCGTACCTTGGAGCAATTCGCCAATAGTAATCGCTTCGTTCGGTCGCAGGCTCAGGGTCGTGCCTTTCCCGGCCCAGCGCGCCGCGGTTTCCGGCCGAACCGAAACCACCGTGTTCTCGCTGAGCCGACCGGCAGCGATCAGGTCGAAGGCGACCAGACTGGTCATGGCCTTGGCAACCGACGCCGGAAGGAAGCGGCGGTCGGCACTATGCGCGTAGAGCGTTTGGCCAGACGAGAGATCCACCAGCAAGGCGACCGGCGCCTTGCTGACAATGGCTGGAACCGCAGGGGAAGCGGGAACGCCGTCAGACCCGGCCGCCGCTACCGGAAAAAGTCCGGCCAGCAGTAACGGTAAAGCCTTTCTTCTCAACGCATTCCCCGGCGTGCTGATACACGCCATGCCGCCTTGCTGGCGTCAGTTGGCGCGCTGGATTCGAGCGTCGCTATACCCGGCGTCCTTGGCCTTCGCCAGCGCTGGTTTTGCCTTGTCAGCATCGGCGAACGGTCCGACCCTTACGCGCCAGAACTTGCCCGTTTCGCCAGCCGAACCACCGGTTTTGCGTGCAGCGGCCTCAGCATTGGCCTTATTCGCGAACGCTCCGACCTGTATGAAATAAGTTCCCGATGCCTCGCGTTTGGTATCGGACGCCGAATGGGCTGGGGTCGCGGATTTGTTTGCAGCCTTGGCGGTTGGCTTTTCCATCGGTTTGAGCGGCTGCTTGGCAGCTTCGGGAGTTGCAACAGGCGCAGGATTTGCCTTCGCCATCGGTGTAGCAACCGCTTTGGGAGCAAGCTTTGCAGATGCCTTGCCCGATGGTTTGACGGGCGGCTTCTGTGTAGGCGCAGCCGCCGCTTCAACCGGCGGTGACGGGACAACCGCCGTTTCCGGCGCAGGCGGCGGCGGGGCAATCCCCATCTGCTGGTCGAGCTTGCGCTGCAACACGGCAAGCAATGACTTGGGCGTATCCATTCGTGCCGGCGCAACTTGCCCCTGGCGCAGCGTTGCTCGTTCCACTTCGGGCGGATTTACGCGTCGAACCCGGACGCCCGGTTTGGCGGAACCGACCAGACCGATCTGGGCGGCAGCGCCCGGTGATAGCTCAATAAGGCCTGCGCCGGCCACTGGCCCACGACGCTCGATCCGCACCAGAATGGTCTTGCCGGTTTCCAGCGAAGTTACTTCGACATAGGACGGCAGCGGTAACGTGCGATGTGCGCCTGAAATCGCTCCGCCACCAGCGGTCCCGACAACAGCCTGCCCGACCGCATCATAGTTCATGGTATCCGCAGGTGAGTAGGTCACACCGTCCACGGTGAACGGCGCGCCGATCACCATGGGGTAGTCTGCAGCAGGCCCGTTGGCGGCGAGCGGCGGCACGTCCTTGACGGAGGCTCCCCCACCACAGGCGGACAGCAGGATCAGCGCCGCAAGCGGCAGGTTTCGGTTAACGGGCAATCTCATCTGCAAGCAACCCCACGGACAGCGCGTAGTAGTTCGAGCAGTTATA
>JAGWUU010000081.1 GCA_028868335.1 Sphingomonadales bacterium
ATCCTGATGACCGCCAGCAGCACCGGGCTTTACGGCAACTTCGGCCAGGCCAACTACGGCGCGGCCAAGCTGGGCCTCGCGGGCCTGACCAAGACGCTCCACCTCGAAGGCGCGAAGTACAACATCCGCGTCAACACCATCGCCCCGGTCGCAGGCACCCGCATGACCGAGGACCTCGGCATGTCCGAGGCCTTCTTCAAGATGCTCGCGCCTGAGAACGTCGCGCCGATGGCGCTCTATCTCGTCAGCGAGGATGCGCCGAGCAACATGATCTGCGGCGCGGGCGCGGGCGCCTATCACGCCGCCTATGTCACCCTGACCCCGGGCGTCGCCCTGCCCGAAGGCGAGCGCACCCCCGAAGGCATCGCCGCCGCGTGGGAGCAGATCATCGACCGCACCGGCGAAACCGTCCCCCAGTCGGGCGGCGAACAGAGCGCCGCGGTAATGGCCGCGCTCGGCAAGATCGGCGCGCTGGGCTGATCCGGCCCCGGTTCGAAATGCAGGCCGCGCGGGAGGGTATGCCCTTCCCGCGCGGTTTTGTTTGCGGGGCAAAGCGACAAGAAAGGTGACAGGGTGTAACCCTGATATTTCCATTATATCACAATGACTTTATCGCGATTTGGGTGACACGTTCCTGTTTTTCTGTGGCGCCTTCATGGATAGCACCGTGGCAGCGCTGAAAAGCGGGATCGACGATCGAAGGAGCCGCATCAGGGTACGTCCGATCGCCGATGTAGGAAAGCGGCCACGCATCGCCCGGGGTCGATGATCCAATGCTCCAGACCGTGTACTTGCGCACACGAGACCGCACACGAACCCCATGAAATGACGGCACTATAGTGGCTCTTTCCCTGCTTGATCACATTCCCGACGATGGTAGGCTGCCACCGTTCTGAGGCAGCGCAGCCGGGGCTGCACGGATTCGAAAAGCGGGAGCAGGAACATGGCTGACCAATCGGACTTCGCGATTCAACCCGGCTCGACCCAGTCGGATCCCACGGTGTCGATCGAGGTGATCAAGGATGGCCCTTACCGGGTCCGTGGCACGCCCCCGCTGCACCTCGAAACGATCGTTCCCAACGCCGAAGGCCGGTCGTGGGACTATCAGCAGGGCAAGGCTTTCGCAGTCAAGGACGGCACCTCGCTCTGCCGCTGCGGTCATTCGCGCAACAAGCCCTATTGCGACGGCACCCATGCCAAGGTCGCGGTCGACCTGACCGAAACGGCCAGCTTTGAACCCATGCTCAACGGCGCCGAGGAAATCGACGGCCCCGGCCACAGCCTGACCGACAACGAGAAATACTGCGCCTTCGCCCGCTTTTGCGACAACGGCGAACGTATCTGGAACGAAGTCCAGATGGAAGGTGACGAGCATTCGGAGCTGGCGATCTACATGGCCCATCACTGCCCGGCGGGCCGCCTGATCATCTGGGACCAGGAAAGCCGGGCCCCTGTCGAAGAAGCGGAACCGGCAGCGCTTTCGCTGATCGAGGATCAGGCGCTGGGGTGCAGCGGGCCACTGGCGCTGCGCGGCGGGATCCGGGTGCAGAGCGCCAATGGCCAGAGCTACGAGATCCGTAACCGCCAGGCCTTGTGCCGCTGCGGCGCCTCGTCGAACAAGCCGTTTTGCGATGGCAGCCACGCCTCGATAAAGTTCCAGGATGGGCTCTGACAGTCCGGGGCAAGCCGGTGTTTGGCCAGGGAATGCGTTGGCCTTGCGCGACATCGCGTCACGCGGTTGCGCTCCGCACCCGATCAGGGTGATGCTCCAAAGCCCTTCCCCGCCGGGGAGGGGCTATTCAGCCTAGTCAGGACAGACTCCAGTCACCTGAATCCGAAGCCAGTTTCATTGCCGTCATTCCGGGCTTGACCCGGGGTCCCGCTTTTCTTCGGCAACGTCAATGAAGGCAGCGGGACCCCGGGTCGAGCCCGGGGTGACGATAAGTAGCTTGGAGTGACTGAGAGCTAGGGTAGTGACGTGGGCAACACGTCGCCCCTCCCACACCGCTCAGAATGAACGGGAATGAAGTAGGCTGACAGACAGCGATTGCCGACGATCTGACGCGCCACTCCCCTGTTCGGGATAACCAATCCACCCCCATTTCAACCGTCACCCCGGGCTTGACCCGGGGTCCCGCTTGTTCGCACCGACATACAAGGTGCAGCGAAAAGGTCCGGGCAAGATGCAGTTTCGGACGCCCTTGTACGGCGATCGATTGTTGCGCTTCAAAGGTAGCGGGACCCGCGGGCCAAGCCCCAGGCGACGGAACAAATGGAGCGGACTTCGACTCTACCGCGCTGGGCGTTGACGCCATCGCCCCCGTCAGAGACTACCCCTCCACCACCTTGAGCAAGCGGCGCTCAAGAGGGAACAGCACTCCGGCGAGTTCGTGCCCGCGCTTGAGCACCTGTCCGGCCTCGCCGATCAGTGTCCACATGCCCTGTTTGCCGCGCAGCGCCGGGCGCTTTTCAACGCGCACCTCGGGCCGTTCCGCCGTGCGGCGATAGGCGGCGAAGCTGGCGGCCTCCTTGTCGAAATTCATCGCATAATCGCGCCACATCCCGGCGGCGACCATGCGGCCGTAGAGGTCAAGGATGCGCAGCAGTTCGGTGCGTTCGAACCCGACCTGCAGGGGCCGGATTCCGCTCAGCGGGAACGGGGTGACGACCGCGCTCAAGCCGATTTCTTCTCCCCGCGCTTGCGTGTCGAACTTTGCTTGGCGGCCGCGGCGTCACGCTCCTCAAGCAAGGAAGTCAGCCGCATCCGCAGCATCTCCACCTCGCATTGCAGGATTTCGAGCTTCTGGGTCGCCGGATCGAAGCATTCGCTGCACGGCGTACCGTAGGGAATGAAGTGCTGCGTCTCGGGCTTGACCTCAACCAAAGTTGACTTGGCCGGGATGCCGACCATCGTTGCCCCTTCGGCAACGTCCTTGGTCACTACGGCATTGGCGCCGATCCGCGCTCCGTCGCCAACGGTGATCGGCCCGAGGATCGCCGCGCCGAGGCTGACGATCACGTCATCGCCCAGGGTCGGGTGGCGCTTGCCGCCAACGCCGTTGGTCGGGTTGGTGCCGCCCAGCGTCGATCCCTGGTACATGGTGACGTTATCGCCGATCTCGGCGGTTTCGCCGATCACCACGAAGCCGTGATCAATGAAGAAGTTGCGTCCGATCCTGGCGCCGGGGTGAATGTCGATCGCGGTGAGAAAGCGGCTGACCGAATTGACGAAGCGGGCAAGGAAGAACAGCTCCGCCTCGAACAGCCAGTGCGCCACCTTATGCAGGCCAAGCGCCAGAACGCCGGGATAGAGCAGCACTTCCCAGCGCGAGCGCGGGCTGGGATCGCGGGCGACGATCGAGTCGAGATAAGTGACCAAACGCTGTGGCATCGTTCCCCTCTTGTCCCACCAACCGCACCCTAAAGCAAGCGCGGCTCTTGCGGTCCCATGATCTGTTCCAAAGCCTCGCGCCAGACCGTCATTGTCGGGGCGACCTTGCGCTCGAGACTGATGCGGTCGATCGTTGCGACCAGCCGCTCCACCCCCATGTGGGAACGCTCCGCGCGCGGCACAAGATAGGCTGCCGCATCGGCACCCAAAGCCAGCCCGCGCTGCTCGGCGTGGAGCATCAACAGGTCAGCCAGCATGGCCTCGTCCGGGGTGCCGATCGCCAGATGCAGCGCCGCGCCGATCCGCGAGCGCAGATCCGGCAGGGCGATGCGCCATTGCCCCTCCTCCGCCCCGCTGACGAGTAGCAGCGGCGTCCCGCATTCCTGCGCCCGGTTCCAGCGGTGGAACAGGTCCACCTCCCCGGCCTTGTCGGCATCGTCGATCGCCTCGCCCAGTTCTTGTTCGACGAACCAGCGCGCGATCAGGCTCTTTCCCGAACGGGGCGGACCGTGGAGTACGGCGGTGCGAAACGGCCAGGCGGGCGCGGCGGCCATCGCCTCCAGCGCGGCGGAATTGGCGTTGCCGACGACGATCCGCGCGGGTCCGCCGTTCCCCGCGCCGAGCGGAAGCGCGATCTGGCCCATCAGTGCTTGATCGAAAGCGCGTTATTGCCGACCGAAACCGTCCAGCCCTTGGCTCTCAGCGCGGCGGCGAGCGCCTGGAGTTCGCCCGCATAGCTGACCTTCATCAGCGAGGTGCCGCCCATGGCGAGGCTGGTGGTGGCGGCGCCCTTGACGCCCGCGGTTCCCCGCACCGCCCCCAGCGCCGCATCGACCGCGGCGGCATCGGGAGATGAGAACTGGATGGTGAAGGTGCTGACCTTGGCCTCTTCGGTAGGCGTCGGCGAGGGCGAAGGCGATGCCGCGGCGCCCGTGCCGGTCGCCGCGCCGTTGGCCCGCGCGTCCGCCGCTTCCCCTGCCGCGATCAGTGCCGCCAGCGCGGGATCGATCTGGGCGCGGACATTGAGCGTATCGTCGGGCTTGAGCAGGCCGCGCTGCAAGGCGTCGGCATAGATCGAATCGAGCCGCACCACCGCCTGGGCCAGCATCTTGGGGACGCCAGCCTCATCGCTGGCGGTCATCTGGAAGCTGCCGAGCCAGGTATTGTCAGGCCCATAGCGCGCCGTGAAGGTGCCGCGCACCGGGCCGCCGGGCCATTGCCGCTCAAGCCTAGCCTCGGGAACGACAACGTCGGAAGCACCGAACTGATCCAGCACGTTGCGCCACCAGGCACGGCTGCGCCGCCCAGGCTGTCCAGCCGTGACCAGCAGCGAATCGCCATTGGCACCTGTCGGCCGGACATAGTCGATCGGGCTCGCGCCGACGCGGAACTGCGCCCAGGCCGCCTGCCACGGTCCCTTGACCTCATAGACCTGCGCCGCGCCGCCCGAATAGAGCACCGGGATCACCAGCATCGGCGCCGAATGCGACTGCGGGCCGCCGCCAGCCAGGAATTGCCCGGCGCGGCCACGATCGAACACCACGCCCAGCGTGGCAATGTAACGGTGCGGGCCGATCTGTTCCTTCTGGATCACGATCGAGGAAACCATCGACTGGATCTGTCCATCGCCCATCGCCGGACCGCCAGCCTTGGCCCAGGCCAGCCTTGCCGCTTCCAGCCATCCTTCAAGCCGCGCATCCTCGCCCGTGTTACCCGTGACGTTGACCTCAACCCCGTCGATCTGGATGTCGTGGCTGGCGGCGACGGGAACGATCCCGCGATCCCCTTCAATCTGGGCGATCAATCGCGTCGGTCCGACCACGGCAAGCGCGCAGGCCAGCGCCAGGCCCAACGTGCCAAGCAGCAGGGGAACAGGACCGGGACGCCAGTTTTGCACGGGAAGTGAAAGCAAGGGAGCTACCATCGGGGAAAATCGAGTGCCTTTTGCCCAAAGGCAAGTGGAAATCCAAGCAGGAAAAGGCTAGGCGGCGGCCAATGGCGAACAATCCTCCCCCCAAGAGCTATTCCTACGAGCAGGCCGGCGTCTCGATCGCCGCCGGAAACGCGCTGGTCAAGGCGATCGCGCCGCTGGCCAAGGCTACCGCACGCCCCGGCGCCGACGCCGAACTCGGCGGGTTCGGCGGGTTCTTCGATCTCAAGGCGGCGGGCTATTCCGATCCGCTGCTGGTCGCCGCGAATGACGGGGTCGGCACCAAGGTCAAACTGGCGATCGACCACGACCGGCACGACCGCATCGGCATCGATCTGGTAGCGATGTGCGTCAACGACCTGATCGTCCAGGGCGCCGAGCCGCTGCTGTTCCTTGACTATTTCGCCACCGGCAAGCTGGAGAACGGCATTGCCGAGCGCGTCGTCGCCGGGATAGCCGATGGCTGCAAGATTTCCGGCTGCGCGCTGATCGGCGGCGAAACCGCGGAAATGCCGGGGATGTACGCCGCCGGGGATTATGACCTTGCCGGCTTCTGCGTCGGCGCGGTGGAACGCGGCGAGCAGCTTACCGGCGACAAGGTTGCGGCGGGCGACGTGCTGCTCGGGCTGGCCAGCAGCGGCGTCCACTCCAATGGCTATTCGCTGGTCCGGCGGCTGGCGGCGGACAAGGGCTGGAAGATGGACCGCCCCGCGCTGTTCGACCAGGACCGCCTGCTGATCGACGCGCTGATCGAGCCGACGCGGATCTATGTGAAGAGCCTGCTCCCCGCGATCCGCGCCGGGCGAATCCACGCCCTTGCCCACATCACCGGCGGCGGCCTCCTGGAAAACGTCCCGCGCGTCCTGCCGACCGGCCTGCATGCTCGGATCGACGCGGGCGCATGGGAGCAGCCCCGACTGATGGCCTTCCTCCAGGCCCAGGGCAACATCGAGCCCGAAGAAATGGCGCGGACCTTCAACTGCGGGATCGGCATGGTCCTGGCAGTTGCCGCGGATGAGGCGGCAGGATTGCAGGCCGACCTCGAAGCGGCTGGCGAGACGGTCTTTGTGATCGGCGCGATCGAACCGGGCGCGCGCGGTTGCACCGTGCAGGGCAACGCCGAAGTATGGTCCGCGCGCGCTGCGTGGGAGGCGAGTCATTTATCCTGATTTCGCCGTCACCCTGAACTTGTTTCAAGGTCCATCGTGCCCCACACTCAGCGCTGCGCGATAGGAGAAATGAATGCTGAAACACGTTCAGCATGACGGTGAATGCCAATGACCCGCACCCCCGTCGCCGTTCTCATTTCCGGCAGCGGCACCAACATGGCGGCGCTGCTCTACGCCAGCCGGGTGAGCGATTGCCCCTATGAAATCGTGCTGGTCGCCAGCAACAACCCCGATGCCGGGGGCCTCAAGCTGGCCGCGGCGGAAGGCGTCGCCACCTTCGCCTTGCCGCACAAGGGCATGCCCCGCGCCGACCACGACGCGGCGATGGACGCCGCAATCCGGGCGAGCGGGGCGCAATTCGTCGCGCTGGCCGGTTACATGCGGATTCTCACGCCGGAGTTCGTTGGCAAGTGGGAGGGCCGGATGCTCAACGTGCATCCCTCGCTGCTGCCCAAATATACCGGCCTGCACACTCACGAGCGCGCGCTCGAGGCGGGCGACAGCCACGGCGGCTGCACCGTCCACCTCGTCACCGCAGAGCTGGATGACGGCCCGGTGCTCGGCCAGACACCCGTGGCAATCCTCCCCGGCGACACCGCCGACGCCCTCGCCGCGCGGGTGCTGATCGCCGAACACCAGCTCTATTCGCGCTGCCTTGCCGATCTGGTTTCGCGCGGCACGTCGCCCGACCACCTGATCGGACAGGTCCGCACCCTCGCACTCGCCCTGCCCGAGGCCGACGAAGTGACCAGCCACGGCATGCCCTGCTTCGGCATCGTCAAGGGCAAGAAGTTCGCCTACGTCTCCAACGATCACCACGGCGACGGCAAGGTCGCGCTGCTGGTCAAGATCGACGGCGCCGACGAGCAGGCGCAGCTGATCGAAAACGACCCGGCGCGCTACTACCGCCCGGCCTATTTCGGCGACGGCTGGATCGGCATCCGCCTCGACCTTGGCGATACCGACTGGGATGCGGTGGGCGGGTGGCTGGCGCGAAGCTGGCGCTCAGTTGCGCCGAAGAAGCTGACCGGATTGATGGACGCTGCTGACAAGTTTTGAATGCCCGCTTCACTCCTCAACACCGTCACCCCGGGCTTGACCCGGGGTCCCGCTAACCTTCGAGGCACAGCAGTCAATCGCCAGCACAACCGCGGCTAAATCTGCATCCTGCCCGAACCCCATCGCGGACCTTGTGGGCCGGCGCCAGCCAGCGGGACCCCGGGTCAAGCCCACGGTGACGAGGCTAAGATAGCAGTGTCGCCCCCTTAAATCTCCGCCCCATCCACCATCGGCCGGCTTTCCCGCGTCCCCCGATAGCGCGCGTCCGGTTCGGTCGGGCCGGGCGAGATCACCACGTAGTCGTCGTGGACTTCCACCAGCGTTCCCACGAAAGGCCAGCCTTCCATCGTGCTGACCTTGTAGCTCACCGTGTCGCCGATCTTGAAGGTCGCCGGATCGAAGTTGAATTCGAAGGGACAATCTTCTCCCTCACCGCCCATGCCGCGCATCGCCTGTCTCCTTTGCCGCGAACATAAGCTTGGAATTCACAAAGAAAAGACGGACAAGGCGCCGCGATGCCAGACCATTTCGCGATCCCGCTGCTGCTGACCTATCTGGCGATGATGATCGCCACTCTGCTCCACGCGATCCTGCGGCCCTTGCGTGAGCCGGCCTCGCGGATCGCCTGGGTCATGGCGATCATCGCGTTTCCGGTGGGCGGCATCCTCGCCTACATGCTGCTGGGCGATGCCCGGATCAGCCGGAGGCGGCGCGCACGTTTTGCCGCGATCGAAGCACGGATGCCCCATCCCGATGGCGACCCGGAGGCCGCCCGGCTGATGTCGCAAGGCTTCTATGCCGCGCCCTTCGCTCGCGGCCGGGCGGTAAACGGCCTGCCGCCAACGCTCGCCAACAGCGCCACGCTTGCCGCCGACAGCAACGCCGCGATCGACGCCATGATCGCCGATGTCGATGCCGCGACGGCAACGGTCCACGTCTGCTTCTATATCTGGCTGGCCGATTGCAACGGGCTGAAGTTCAAGGACGCGGTGATCCGCGCGGCGCGGCGCGGGGTGAAGGTGCGGGTGCTGGCCGACGCGCTGGGATCGCGCGTTTTCATTCGTTCGCCCCACTGGCAGGACCTCAAGGACGGCGGGGTCGATGCGCGGGTCGCCCTGCCGGTCGGCGGGCTGGTCTGGACCCTGATCCGCGGGCGGGTGGACTTGCGCAACCACCGCAAGGTGCTGGTGATCGACAACCGCGTGGCGTGGTGCGGCAGCCAGAACTGCGCCGATCCCGAATTCGAGATCAAGCCCCGCTTCGCCCCGTGGGTCGACATCATGACCCGATGGGAGGGGCCGGTGGCGCGGCATTGCCAGTTCCTGTTCGCGACCGACTGGATGGCGGAACATGGCGACGATGTCGCCGCGCTGCTCGCCCCCGGTTCGGTCCATGCCCCGGCTGCCGAGACGGGCATTCCCGCGCAGGTGATCGGCACCGGCCCGACCCAGAGCTATGCGGCGATGACGGAGTGTTTCACCGAGCTGATCCACGCCGCGCGGCATGAACTGGTGATCACCACACCTTATTTCGTGCCGGACGAACAGCTTCTGTTCGCGCTTCTGTCAGTGGCGCGTCGCGGCGTACGGGTGGTGATGGTGCTGCCGCGTCGCAACGATAGCTGGATCGTCGCCGGAGCCAGTCGCAGCACCTACGCCGACCTGCTGCTGGCTGGCATCCACCTCTACGAATTCCGCCCCGGCCTGCTCCACGCCAAGACCATGGTTGTGGACAACGCCGCGGTGCTGATCGGCTCCGCCAACCTCGACCGGCGAAGCTTCGAACTGAATTTCGAGAACAACATCCTGTTCCACGATCACGTTTTTGCCGGAGAAATCCGAAAGCGGCAGGACGAATGGCTGGCGCAGTCCGACCGCGTGACCATGGAACGGGTCAAGGGTTTCAGCATGGCGGAACGGCTGTGGCAGAACGTGATGGCGATGTTCGGCCCGGTGTTGTGACGGGCGTGGGCGGGTTCGGGTACTTACCCCGCCTCGGCCTTCGCCCTGCTGACGATTGCCGAAATCTCGTCCAGCAGACCCAGCCGCCTTTTCTTCAGCGTTTCGGTATAGTCGTCCGGGGTGTTTTCGATACCCGCGTCGATGCGGTGAATTTCATCGTTCACCTCGTGGTAGCGGTCAGCGAGCATAACGAAGTGGTTGTCGTTGAGCTTGAGGTCATGCAGCAGCGCCTGATCGCCGGGAAACTCATCGGCCAGTTCATGGGGGGTGTTGGACATCTTCGCTCCGTGCGTTCGGGTTGGGGCAGGGGTCTGTTGCAAGGCAGCATGCGCCTTGCCTTGCGTTGGGTCAAATCGCTGGCACGGTTATGCAAAAAGGGCCGCCGGATCGCTCCGGCGGCCCTTTTGAAACGCACTGGAGCGTGCGGTCAGCCGACGATTTCTTCCGGCTTGAAGAAATAGGCGATCTCGATCGCCGCGTTCTCGTCGGAGTCCGATCCGTGGACGGTGTTGGCTTCGATCGATTCGGCCAGTTCCTTGCGGATCGTGCCGGGGGCGGCGTCCTTGGGGTTGGTCGCACCCATCACGTCGCGGTTGCGCTGCATGGCGTTCTCACCCTCAAGCACCTGTACCACCACCGGGCCGCTGATCATGAAATCGACCAGTTCGCCGAAGAAGGGGCGTTCGCGGTGCACCGCGTAGAAGCCTTCGGCCTGCTCGCGGCTCATGTGGATGCGCTTTGACGCGACGACGCGCAGTCCGGCGTCTTCCAGCATCCTGGTGACGGCGCCGGTCAGGTTGCGGCGGGTGGCGTCGGGCTTGATGATCGAAAAGGTGCGGGTAACCGCCATGGGTAGAGTCCTTGAGGATTGTGATGGTTTGGAAAGGTTGGCGCGCCCCTAGCGGGGAACGCCGCGCGGGGCAAGGCAGTCTCGACCTGTCAGGCGGCCTGCACCCATTTGCCATCGTCCTGCCGCCAATAGCGTCGTTGCAATCCCTCGTGCCCGTCGAGGTTGCGCCAGGTGGCGCGGGCATCGTCGATGGTAGCCCCGTCGAACAGCAGGAACGCACGATCGAACGTCAGCCCCTCGTCGCGCCAGCGTCCGTCGGCAAAGGCAACATGGCGGGCGCCGTTGGTAGGCTCGACAGTATTGGCGAGAAGAACCGGCTGGCGCGCTTCGTGCCCCGCCCCCGCCTTACCGTGGGCGAGAAATCCGTCCCGCTCCCACAGCGCGCGGTCGATCCGTTGGGTCAGGTCGGCATCGGCGCTGACCACCAGCAGCCGCTCGCCCGAAGCGATCACCTTGCCCGCGATCAGCGCCAGCGCCACCTCGGCGGGATCGCGGCTGAGCTGGTAGAAATCGACCTGCATCACGCGCGGTCTGCCCACCCCGCTGCGACTAGCAGCGCCTGCGGCGCGGCAAGTCTCGCTCCCCTCCCGCTTGCGGGAGGGGCCGGGGGTGGGCCACTGGCCATCAGCCTTCCAGGTTGTCCCGCACGTAGCGATCGAGCACCCGCACGCCATAGCCGGTCGCGCCCTTGTCCCAGGTCGCGCCGGGCTTGCCTGCCCAGACCATCCCGGCAATATCGAGGTGCGCCCACGGGCGGTCCTTGTCGACGAAACGCTGGATGAACTGCGCCGCGGTGATCGAGCCGCCTTCGCGCGGGCCGACGTTCTTCATGTCGGCGATCGGGCTGTCGA
>JAGWUU010000082.1 GCA_028868335.1 Sphingomonadales bacterium
GCAGGACGGACTGATCGCGTTTACCGCAATCACCGGTTTCGAGATGGCGCAGAAGTCACGCCTGGCCTTCATCAACATCCAGGCCGATGTCGATCGGGTCCGCGAGATTGCCCAGACCGTCAGCACGCTGCCGCACATCAACGCTGTGCTGCTGACGATGGGGCCGTTCAATATCACCGCGATGTGCCTGTTCGAGGAACTGGACACCCTGGTCGAGATCGCCTCGGACCAGATCCTTGCAACTACCGGCGTACACCATGTCGAGACGTCGATTGCGGTGAAGACGGTCAAGTACAACGCCAGGATGGCGAAGATCACGCCCGCAGAAGCGCAGGATTCCGGCGCCGACTAGTCCACGATACTTCCGGCAAAGATCGTCCCCGGCCTGGTCTGTCCGGCTGCGGCATCCGTCAGCGTTCCGGGATTTCCAAGGAAAGACCCCCGCTCCGACCGGAACGGGGGTCCATCATTTTGCCGTTTGCCGGAGCGATCAGAAGCGGATCGATGCCGACAAACCGAATTCGCGCGGGTTCATGGCGTTGACCGCGCGGTAGCCGGAATCGTAGGTTCCGCCGCCGACACCCGCGAGGATCGAGTTGATCTGGCCGTTGCCCAGCGAGGTGTTGGTGATGCGGTGCTGATCGAGCAGGTTGCGGACGAAGAAGTCGAGCGACCACTTGCGCTCCGGCCCGCGCAGCCCGACGAACAGGTTGACCAGTTCGCGGTCCTTGTACTGGTACTGCACCGTGTCCGAGAAGAACCCCGGTTGGTAGCGCAGCAACGCACCGAGGTAGGGGGTGAGGTTGCCCATAGGGAAGCGCAGTTCGGTATTGGCGGTCAGGCCAAAGTCTGGGGTGTCGGAAATCCGGCCGCTCGACACGCAATAGCTGACGTTGGGCGAATTGGTGGCGGCGCTGTATCCGGTAACCTTCGGTGTACCAATCTGGTCGGGAATGCCATCGCCGTTGAAGTCGTTGCAAGGCAGGCTGGCATGGTCATAGCGCGCCTTGGCGTATGATGCCGAAACCCCGAAGTCCCAGTTGTCCGAGATCCGGCCGTCGATCGACGCTTCGACCCCCTTGATGGTGGCGTTGCCATTGTAGTTGAACCCGAAGAACCCCTGCCCCTGCGAGTCCGCCGACGAACGCCAGTAAATGCCCTCGAAGCGGCGGATGTACCCATCGAACTTCTGGTAGAAGCCCGCCAGGCTGAAATTCAACCGGCGATCGAAGGCCGTACCCTTGAGACCGATTTCATAGGAATCGGTCTTTTCGCTTCTTGTCTGAACCAGATCGGCGGTGATGCCGAGGGGCAGCGAGACCCCGGTAGTGGGCGCGCGGAACGAGTGGCCGTAGGCGGCATAGACATTCACGTTCGGCAAGACTTCATAGCTGATGTTCGCACCGCCGGTCAGCGGCTTGGACACCGACCGCTGCAGATTGGCAGGAATTACTTCGTTGGGACCGGAATTGATGAATCCCGTGGTCGTGACCTGGGTGGTCTGGGTCTTGCGAATGACCGAATAGCGCAGCCCCGCCTCGATCTTGAGCGGCCCGCTGAAGTAGTGGACGTTGCCGGCGAACGAGAGTGTGTCGTTATCGAGCGGCACCGTCACGTGGACGAACAGCGGCAGCTTGTTCGGCACCGTGATGAACGAGCCGCCCGGCCCCAGCGGGGCCTTCACGAAGCCGTTCGGATCGGTGTTGTAAACGAACAGGTCGTTGCTGACGTCGTTGATCACGTTGCCGGTCAGCTTTGAATAGAACGCGCTGACGCTCCAGCCTAAACCATCCTTGGCGTTGGAATGCAGCCGCAGCTCGGCGGAATTGTCGTTGCGGGGCACCCGCACGTAGCTGGCCTGGATGTAGCCTGGAATGGCATTGCCAAGATCCTGGTCGCGGTGCGTGGTGATGACGCTGTACTGATGCGCGCCAACGAACGACAGGGTGGCGGGGCCAAGATCATAGTCGAAGCCCAGATTGACCATGTTCGTGTTGTTTTCGATCCGGTAACCGCCATCGGTCACGGCGGCGTAGTCATCGACGGTCAGCGCCGGACCGGAGCGTACCGCGGTGTTGGTCGGGAAGGTTCCGCCGACAAAGATCGACGGGTAAACGACGCTGCCCGCAGGGAGGCCGTACAAGCCCGACAGATCGGTTTGGGTGTATGTCCGCTCCGGCGTGTTGCCGGCGCCGACGACCTGCTGGAAGGTCTTCGCGTCCGAATGCAGGTACTGATATGTTAGGTAGGCGGTGAAGTCCGGGCTTGGCCGCCAACCGAGCGTGATACGCCCGCTCAGCGTGGTGACGTCGCCGCGTTTGCCACCTTGGGTGATGTTGCGGACCTGGTTGCCGCGGTTGCCGTCGGCCAGACCCGCTACGCGGATCGAGAACGTGTCCGAGAACGGCAGGGTCACGCCGCCCTGGACGTTGTAGCCCGCACGATCGGTCACGCCTGCCTGCATGAACCCTTCGGTCCGGTCGAAACCGGGGCGGCGGGTGGCGATGGTGATCGAACCAGCCGGTGCTGACAGGCCGCGCAGCAGGCCCTGCGGCCCGCGCAGGACTTCGATCTGGCCGATATCGTAGATCGCGCCATAGACGGTTTGGGCGTCGGCCGGAACTTCGTTGTAGTAGAGCTGAACCGCCGGACTGGTACCCTGATCAGGGTCGAACGAAATGCCGCGCAGCGTCGTGGTGTTCTTGCGCGGATCGTTGTTGTTGAGATCAAGGCCCGGCGCCAACTGCGCGATGTCCTTGACGTCATAGATGTGCAGCTTTTCCAGTTGCTCGCCGGTGGCGACGTTCACCTGCATGGGAACGTCCTTGAGGCTGCGCGCATCGCGCGTCGCAGTGACAACGATGGTGTCCTTGTCCGCCGCTTCACCCACCGTCTGTGCGAAGGCCAGGTTGGGCAGAGCCAGCGCCGAAACGCCGCAGGCCAGGATCGTCAGGCGCGAAAGTGTTGCAATTCGCATGTAGTTCCTCCCCAAAACGCATGCACGGCATCTGCCGGCAGCCATTTCATCCCGCGGGCGCAATCGTCGCTGCAAACCGCCTTGTTAGTCTGCACTTACAGCGCTCGACCGAACCCGTCAACGCTTCGCGGAATTTTTTCGGAAGCAATTGCCATATTGCAACAGTGCAATCGCCTATTAAACCGCCATATGCGTAATTCATGCTTGACATTTCACCGATATCGGCATGTTGTAAGCGTACACTTACACAAATCAGCATTTCATGGGGAGAGCAATCATGGTGACCACAAGTCTCGCGCCTGAGCGAGTCGCGTTCACCAGGCTTGCCGATTCCAACGAATTGCACCAGGCGCTCGACGAGGCGAACCTGCCGACGCTGTTGGCCGCCTATACTTATCTGAGCCACGACGCTGCCTTTCTCGAGCGTTTTTCTGGGTTTATCCGCCCAGCCTTCTCGCCCAATCCAACCGCCATTCCTGACGAACTGGCGGCGGATTTGCGTGACCGCATGCGCTGCTTGCTCGTATCAGGCGAAGGGTTGGCGAGCGGCGAGGCGGCCGACTCACTGGTCCAGCGAATCATGTCGGTTACGGTCGGCGAGCCCGTCGACGACGAATTCCTCGAACTGGTCTATGACCAGTGCGGCTTCAAGCCCTGGATCGACCGTTCGAAGGCCAGCGGTCGCACAGCCCCTCCCGCCGGGTTCAAGGTGCTGGTGATCGGTGCAGGCCTCACCGGAATGGCCGCTTCGACCAAGCTGGCCGAGGCCGGCTACGACCATGTCGTGATCGAAAAGAACCCCGAGGTTGGCGGCACCTGGTGGGAAAACCGCTATCCCGGCGTCGGGGTCGACACCCCGAGCCACTTCTATTCGTTCAGCTGGGAAATCTGGCCCGACTGGCACCACTATCATCCCCACGGCACCGACATGCAGCGTTATCTGGTGGAGGTTGCCGACAAGTATGATCTTCGCTCGCGCATCCGTTTCGGCACCACCGTCGAATCGCTGGTCTGGAATGCCGCCGACGGGACCTGGACCGTCACCGCCAGGAGGCCTGACGGCGCCCCCGAGGAGATCGTCGCCAATGCGGTGATCAACGGCCACGGCCCGGTCAACCGCTTCAAGTGGCCCGACATCGAGGGGCTGAAGCAGTTCAACGGCCCGGTCGTCCACACCGCTGCCTGGCCAGCCGACCTCGACCTCAAGGGCAAGCGCGTGGCGGTGATCGGGACCGGCGCAAGCTCGGCCCAACTGGTCGCGGCGATCGCTCCCGAAGTTGCCGAACTGACCGTTTACCAGCGCACCAAGCACTGGGTGATCTACAACCCGGAAATCGCCCACGAGGTCAGCGAGGGGATGAAATGGGCGCTGGCCCACATCCCGACCTTCAAGGAATGGTTCCGCTTCCGGGTCTATTGGGCGGCGGCCGACGGGCTGTTCGAAAATGTGCTGCAGGATCCAGAATGGGCGGGCAATCCCATCGCTGTCTCGCAGTCGAACGAGTTCACCCGACAATATGCGCTGATGTACATGCAGCAGAGGTTCGCCGACCGACCCGACCTGATTGAGAAGCTGACCCCGGATTTCCCGATCTTCTCCAAGCGGATCGTTCTCGACAACGGCTGGTTCGATGCCCTGCTGCGTCCGAACGTCCACCTCGAGACCAGCGGCATCGCCCGGGTGCTGCCGAACGGGATCGAGAGCAAGGACGGCAAGGTCTTCGATTGCGACGTGATCATCTGCGCCACCGGCTTCAACGTCGCCAAAATGATCGGCGACCTCTCGATCAAGGGGGTAGAAGGGCGCGACCTGGGCGAGGAATGGGGCGATGAGGATCCGCGCACCTACCTCGGCATGGTCATGCCGGGCTTCCCCAACCTGTTCTGGACGGTCGGCGCCAACAGCGCGCCGAACCATGCCGCGGGGCAGAACCTGATTTCCGAATGCCAGGTAAACTGGATAATCGAAGCGCTCGATCGCGTGGTCGAGGCGGGTGCTAAGGCATTCGAGGTAAGGCAAGATGCGTTCGATGCGTGGAACCGCAAGGTCGATGCGCGGATGCCGCAGATGATCTGGTCGCACCCAGGGGCAAACAGCTATTACAACAATTCGAAAGGGCGGATCTTTCTCTCCTGGCCGTGGCGCCTGGTCGATTTCTTCAATGAAACGCGACGACCCGAACCGGGAACCTTCGAGTTGCACTGATGGCAAGCGGTAGATCCGCTGCCTCGGGCGGTCCGGCCCGCGTGCCGCGTTCCAAGGCCTTGCCAAGCAGCGCGCCGCTGGCCAAGGACGATGGGATGAGCCGCAACCGCCTGTCCAGCCCTGAGCGCAAGGCCGTAATCCTCGAGGCAGCGCGCAAGGTGTTTTCCAACCACGGTTTCGATGCCGCGCGCACGCAGGACATAGCAAAGGGCGCGGGTGTTTCGGAAGCGCTGATGTACCGGCACTTTCCCTCGAAGGAGGCGCTCTATCGCGCCGTGCTGCGCCAGACCATCCGCGAGCAGAACGCCAACCATGCCATGCTGATCCTTACCGAGCCAACCGCGCGCGGCGTGATCCAGCGGATCGGCACCTATTTCGACATCGCCGCGTCAAACAACTTTCCCCGCATCAAGGAAGGCTTCCGCCTGCTGCTGGCGAGCCTGGCCGGTGATGGCAGCTTTGCCAGCCTGGTCTATCGGCGAGCGCTGCGAATGTCGCTCTCTGCTACCGCGCGAGCGCTCAACGCCGCGCGCGA
This sequence comes from Sphingomonadales bacterium, assembly GCA_028868335.1. Classification (GTDB taxonomy): domain Bacteria; phylum Pseudomonadota; class Alphaproteobacteria; order Sphingomonadales; family Sphingomonadaceae; genus Novosphingobium. The sequence goes on from JAGWUU010000082.1 coordinate 5,719, forward strand.
AGCGGGTGATCTCGATGGCACGATGATCGAACCGGCGAACACGTCGATGTTCATCGAGCATGTCGGCACGATGCTCAACACGGTGATCGCCCTGCCCGGAGGCCTCCGGCCCTATCAGGGCACAGGCGAGCAGATTGCGCGTGACGCCACCCGCTTCTGCTGTCGCGGCCTTGGCTTCAGCGACGCGATGATCGATCGGTGCCTTGAACTTCCGGCCCCCTGAACCGGGTGCCCCAGCAGTTCGTGGGACAGAAATAACCCGAACGGGTTATGCGCGCAAAGCCTTCGTATTGTATCTTCCGGCCACGGATCAAACGCCTTCACGAAAAGGCGGCACGGGAGAGCGGCGATGAAGTTTTCGATTATATATGAAGCGCAAATGGTGGATACCAGTCGCGCCAACGAGCAGGCTGTGTTCCTGCAGATCGTCGAACAGGCGAAGCTGGCCGAAACGCTTGATTTCGACTGCATCTGGTGCGTCGAGCACACCGCGCTGACGCAATACGCGCACATGTCCGCGCCGGAAACCGTGCTGGCCTTCATCGCCGGCGCGACCAGCCGGATTCATATCGGGCATGGCGTGGTCTGCCTCCCGCCGGCGATGAACCATCCAGTCAAGGTCGCTGAGCGCATCGCGACGCTGGACATCCTGTCGCAGGGCCGGGTGCACTTCGGGGTCGGCAAGGGTGGCACGCAGCAGGAAGCCGGAACCTTCGGTTATGATCTGGGCGAACTTCAGCCGATGATCGATGAATCGATGTACCTGATCCCGAAGATCATGGTCCAGGACGAGATCGAGCACGATGGCGAATACATCAAGATCCCCCGCCGCCCGATCCATCCCAAGCCGTACCAGGACCCGCATCCGCCGATGTACATGGCCTGCACCCGCGAGCACACGCTGCTCGCCGCCGGGGCGCGCGGCATTGGCGCACTGGTGCTGGGCTTCTCCGGCCCGGATGAGATTGCCAAGAAGAATGCGATCTACCGCGAGGCCTACCGCAACCGCAAGGCGGAGGACCAGGTCGGTTTCCGTCCGACCGAACACCTTGCCGCGCTGTGCGCCGCCACAGTGCTGGAAGACCGCGAGGAAGCCCGCAAGATCGGCCTGCGCGGCCAGCGCTTCTTCGCCGAATCGATCGCCTACTGGTATCAGGGCGGCCCAAAGCCGACGGTCGATGAAAATCTCTCCGCCGACCAGCAGGCCGCGATTCTCGAAGAGGAAAAGCGGGCGACGGTTGCCTATCTGTCGGAAGAGGCGATCCCGGTCGGCGATGAACACCTGTCGAACTACACCGTGGCGCAGGATGCCTATGGCACGCCCGACGATTGCATTCGCTACGTCCAGCGACTGAAGGACGCCGGCGCGGACGAAATCCTGTTCATCTTCCAGATGGGCGGTATTCCGCACGAGGTCATCATGCAGACGATCCGCAACATCGGCGAGAAGGTGATCCCGCACTTTCGCGCGACCGAGACGGCGGAACAGGCGCAACTTACCCCTGCCGAGTAGGCGCCGCACTCCGCAGATCGCGCTGGCCGCGTCGGTCGCGCCGTCCTATGCACCGGGCATGGGCGGCGCCATCGATCCTGCCTTCTCCGATCTGCTGGCCCGGCTCTACGCGGGGATCGGGGAGGAGCGGCCGTGGCAGGCCTTCCTCGAGGCGCTGGCCCGCTGGATGGATGCGACGTTCGCGACGCTGATCATTACTGCCCCCGGACGAAAGCGCCCGGCGACCTTCCTTACGCCGGGCGGCAGTCCCGAATTCAATGCCAACTATACTACCAGTCTGTTCGCCGACGACCCCTTCCAGGGTCTGCCTGACGGACAGGTCACCTCCTATGCCGAGTTCATGGCGACGCTTCCCGACGACGCATTTCCCGAATACCGCCGGACCATGATCGAGACAGGGTTCGACCGGGTTCTGGGAGTGGACCTGCACTTCGGCAAGGCAGAACGCCAGCGGGCCGACGACGGCCGGTACGAGGCCCGCTTCCGGATTAGTCGGCACAACTCCCTGCCCGATTTCACCCGTGCCGAAAGGGCGCAGGCCCAGGCGATCGTTCCCCATCTGAGGATCGCCGTGAACCTGTTCGAGCGGCTCCAGTTCGCCGGGGCGCAGCATGGCATGTTCCATTCGACCGCGCAGGGACTCGGTTTGGCGCTGCTGATACTCGACCGTAACCGCCGCATTGTGAGCAGCAACGCCCTGGCAGACCGTGTCCTGACCGAAGCCGAAGGATTGAAGCGGCGCAGCGGCGAACTGGTGCTCGAGGATGCCGTCCAGCACCGCATGGTGGGCGATCTGCTGGCCGGGCGCGAGCCCGGCGCGCCCGTCCCACGATTCCGCATCGAGCGTCCGCGCCACGGTGACCTTGTCGTGACCGCGCGAACGCTCGATCTGAGCGCGATTCATTCCGGTGCCGGGGCGCTGGCGCTGTTCCTGGCCCGCCCGGGGGCGGAAACCAGCGCCGACCCCCAGGCACTTCGTGACCTGCTCGGCCTTACCGCGGCGGAAGCAAAGCTTGCCGCGGTTCTTGCCGAAGGGCACACGCTGGTCGAGGCAGCGCGACGGCTTGGCGTGGCTCACAACACGGCGAAGGTGCAGCTTCGCGCGGTATTCGCCAAGACCGGGGTTCACCGTCAATCACAGCTCGTGGTCCTGCTTGCCTCGCTCAACGGATAACGACCGGACGCTTCAGGCGGCGACCCGCTCCCTCAACGTGTATTCCGAGAGGTTCGGCGCCTTCATCGCCTGTTCGAACGCATCGTAGGACCACGGCCAGCTTGCCGGCACCCCTTCGGCATCCAGATACCAGCTCTGGCAGCCCGATCCGAAGATCGTGGTCTTGGCCGCGGCAATCCGCCGCTCCTCATAGTGCGCGTGGGCTTCGGCGGTCGGCGCAACGGTTTCCGCCCGTCCCTGCCGCAACAGGTCGATCAACTGGTCGATATAGCTCCATTGCATCTCGGCGATGTCGATCAGCGAGAAGTTGCCGACCGGGCCGGTCGGGCCGTTGAGCATGAACAGGTTGGGGAAACCGGGCAGAGTCACCGCGTAATGCGCAGTCGGACGGCGCGCCCAGAACGCATCGAGTGTCACGCCGCCCTGCCCGGTCACGCCAGCCGGGCGAATGAACCGGTCGGCCTGAAAGCCGGTGGCCAGTACCAGCGTGTCCAACTCGTGCAGGGTGCCATCGACCATACGCACGCCGCGCGGCTCGATCCTTTCGATCCTGCCGGTTTCAACGTGGACCGCCGGGTGCTGGACCTCCTCGTAATAGCACCACGAATAGATCAGCCGCTTGCAGGCGGCGCGATAGTTCGGGCGGAGTTTTTCCTTGAGTTCGGGATCGCGGATCGAGGCTTCGAAGTGATCGCGGCAGATGTCCTCGATCATCTTCATCTCAGGTCCGTCGACATCGGTGATCGCGTCAGTAAAGCGACGGACATTGCCAAGGTATTCGTCGCTGAAGCGGATCGCGTCGATCAGCGCCGGATCGTTGCGGAACGCCGTGCGCTCGGCATCGCTGTAGGTTGAATAGGGCACCGGCATGACCCATTGCGGCGACCGCTGGAAATGGACCAGACTGGCAACCTGCTTGTTGATCGCCGTGACGATCTGGATGCCGGTCGAGCCCGATCCGATCAGGCCGACGCGCGCGTCCTTGATCGGCGCGCTTTCATCCCAACGCGCGGTGTGGAACGCCGGGCCAGCGAAGCTGTCCAGCCCCTCGATCTCCGGCATCCTGGGATGGTGCAGGACGCCCGAGGCGGCGACCACCACGTCGAAGTCCTGGCGCGAACCATCCTTGAGCGTGACCGTCCATTTCGCCTCCGTGTCGTCCCAGTCGAGCGCAGTCACCTCGGCATTGAAACGGATCGCCGGGCCAATCCCGTACTTCTCGACCACCTTCTCGAAGTAGGTCTGGATCTCCGCGCCGGCGGCGTAGGAGGCCTGCCATTCGGCGTAGGGTTCGAAGGAATAGGTGTAAGCGTGCGACGGCACATCACAAGTCAGGCCGGGATAGCGGTTTTCGCGCCAGGTCCCGCCGATCCGGTCGGCCTTTTCGAACACGGTGAACTCCTCGCCGCGCTGCTTCAGCTTGATCGCGGCAAGGATGCCCGCCATCCCCGCCCCGACGATCGCCGTCTTCATCTTGCGCTGTCCGGTCATGCGTGTCCTCTCTTCCATTCGTTTATGGTCTGGTAATGGGAGAGAATTGTCATGCGGGCGCCTGGGCCACATCACCCGAACGGATTATCCCTGGCACCCGACTTGAGCATCAGCGGCGGCGCATCGCCCGCTTGTTGAATCCGCAGAGCCCGATCAATTCGTATATTTTATCATCATATTTTACGCATTGACTTGACAAAATGACCTGCATTGACGCAGATGCGTGATAACAAACGCAGGAGAGAGTGTAGTCGTGATCCAGGACCTCGACGGCAAGGTAGCCATTGTCACCGGCGGCAGCGATGGCATCGGCCTTGCCACCGCCCGCCTGCTTGCCGCGCGCGGCGCAACCGTGGTGATCTGCGCTCGTCGGCCCGAAAAGCTTGCCGAAGCGGAAGCGGAAATCGCCAGGGTCGGCAAGGTCGAGGCGCGCCAGCTTGACGTATCGGACGACGCAGCCTTCACCGCCCTGATCGAGGACGTCGCCGCCCGCCATGGCAGGCTCGACATGCTGGTCAACAACGCCATGTCGGTCCATTACGCGCCAATCTTCAAGCTGACGCTGGAACACTGGCGCAAGGACTTCGCGGTCAACGCCGACGCGGTGTTCGTCGGCACCAAGGCGGCGATGAAGGCCATGGCCGCGCAGGACATGACCGGACGCCAGCGTGGCGCGATCGTCAACATCTCTTCCACCTGCGGCATCCGCGCCGCGCCCAACATGGCAAGCTATTCGGCCTCCAAGGCGGCGCTGGTCCACTTCACTGCGGCCGCGGCGATGGAGGGCGCGCCGCTTGGCATCCGTGTCAACGCCATCGTGCCCGGCCAGGTTCAGACCGCCGCCACCGCCGATTACGAATCCCGCGCGCCCGAGGCCGCCGCGCGTACTGCCTCGGCCATCCCGATGCAGCGCGGGGGCAATCCCGACGAGCTGGCAGAGGCGATCGTGTTCATGCTCTCCGAGGCGGCCAGCTACATAACCGGAACCGCGTTGCCCGTCGACGGAGGCAAGGCCGCGCAGCTCTACCTGCCCGGCTGACCCGTGAACGATGCAAGGGGATCAAGCGTGAGCGAGGAAAAACCGCAACGCCGGCCCAGGGGCATCACGCTTGACGAGATTGACCATCGCATCATCGCCGCGCTTTCGCGCGACGGACGCGCCGCGAGTACGACGATCGGCGAGGAGCTGGGGCTTTCCGGCAATCTCGTCGCCGGCCGCCTCCGCGCGATGGACGCGGCCGGGGTGATGCGCGTGGTCGCGATTGCCGACTTTCGCGTGCA
>JAGWUU010000356.1 GCA_028868335.1 Sphingomonadales bacterium
GCGACCAGTTCGGCATCTTCCGCAACAACTTCTCGATCGGTGGCCTCAACCTCACCGGGATTATCAACGGCCTCGAAGCCAAGGGGCTGGCCAAGACCCTCGCCCAGCCGTCGTTGCTGGCGCTGTCGGGCGAAAAGGCATCGTTCCTGGCTGGCGGCGAGTTCCCGATACCCATCGCGCAGTCGAGCGGAGCGGGCACCGGGGGTTCCCAGGCGATCACTGTCGAATTCAAGCAGTTCGGCGTCAGCCTGGGCTTCACACCCACGGTGCTGGGCGACAAGACCATCAACCTTGTGGTCGAGCCCGAGGTCAGCGCGATTGATCCTGCCGCCTCGTTCTCGGTCGGCAACATCACCGTTCCGGGCCTTCGCACCCGCCGTGCCAGTACCACGCTGGAACTGCGCGACGGCGAGAGCTTCGCCATTGCCGGGCTGTTGTCGAAGGACTTCCAGACAACCGTTGACCAGGTGCCGCTGCTCGGTTCGATCCCGATCCTCGGCGCGCTGTTCCGCTCGACCAATTTCAAGAAGGGTGAGACTGAGCTGCTGATCGTCGTCACACCGCATCTCGTCGCGCCGATCCGGCCCGAACAGGTGCGCCTGCCGACCGATCGGGTGAAGGATCCCAGCGAACTGGAAACCTTCCTGATGGGCAATGCCTATCATCCCCAGGCGTTGCCGCCGGCCGGACCGACCAACCTCGATGCCGGTGGCGCCCCCCCCAAGACAAGCCCGGCGCCCAAGGCGCAGGAACTGACGCCCGTTCCGGCACCGACCACGACACAGCCCGCTGCCCAACCAGAGGCCAAGGCAGAGACCGGCGCGAAGGAGAGCGATTATGCGTACTAAGTGCAGCGCCCTTGCGCTCGGCGGCCTTGTGCTTGCTCTGGGCGGGTGCGTAACCGACAGCACAGGACGGGCCGTGGCCGACAATTGGGGCGAAGCCAACCGCCAGACCATGGCGGCACAGATCATCGATCCCGCCCCGCAATATGACACGGCCCTTGCCGCGACCAGCGGCGATCATGCCGCCCAGGCAATCGACCGCTACAACAAGGACAAGATCAAGCGGCCTGACCGGGTCCGCACCACTACCGTCGGGACCGGCGGCGGTGGCGGTGGCGGTTCGGGTGGCAACTAGGATTTGAGTGAGTTGGAGTGATGGCCAGAAAGCTGCCCCTTTCCTTCCTGTCCGACCAGCGTGGAGCGGTTGCCGCCACCTATGCGCTGGCCCTGACGGGACTGATCGTGATCGGCGGCGTCGGTTTTGACTATGGCCGGCTGATGGCGATGGATTCCGAATTGCAGAACGGCGCCGACCAGGCGGCATTGGCGGGAGCCACGCAACTGGATGGCAAGAGCGGTGCCTGTTCCCGCGCTGCCACGGCGGCGGGCAATCTGATCACCAACCAGACGCTTTTGGCTAACAGCGCCAACACCATCACCATTGCCAACGAAACGACCTGCGATGCCACCGGCAATGTCCGCTTCTGGCAGGACAAGGCTCATTCGGTGGCCGCGAACAGCGACGCCAATGCGAAGTTCATCGAACTGGATGTCGATGCGCGCACCGTCAATTACGCCTTCACACCGCTTGCTTCGTTATTGATGGGAACGCTCCACGCCGGGGCCATGGCCGGGCTCGGCTCATCGGTTTGCAAAGTGCCACCGGTGTTCATGTGCAATCCCTCGGAAAGCAGCACCAACAAGGGAGCTGACTTTGACGTCGCAGGGTTGGTTGGGCATGGCATCGAGCTCTTGGCGGGCAGTCCGACCACACCCGGCAATTTCGGATTTCTCGATTCAAATGGCGGAAACGCAACGTCCAACCTCGCGAGCATGTTGGGTTGGGACCAGGAACCTTTCGATTGCGTACCGGCTGATCAGGTTGGTCTTAACCCCGGCCAGAAGGCAGTGGTGTTCAATGCCTTCAACACCCGTTTCGACATCAATACCAACGGCGCCAACACCTGCCCGTCCGGCGGCACCTGCAGCTCGGCGTTGAATACCCGCAAGGATCTGATCCGCAAGAACCAGTGCGATACGGCGGGAAACAACGGCTGGCAGGAGGCCGCCAATCCCTATCGGCCGACAAGTACCTCGCCAATGACCTCTGGCTATCCCGACATCATGGGGCATCCGCGGGACCTGTGCCACGCGGTTTCGTATAATGGCACCTGCAGCTACA
>JAGWUU010000083.1 GCA_028868335.1 Sphingomonadales bacterium
CAAGCGCATCAACAGCGCCAAGGACGACGCCGCCGGCCTCGCCATCGCCGCGTCGATGACCTCGCAGGTGCGCGGCATGGGTCAGGCGATTCGCGACGCCAACGATGGCATCAGTCTGGCGCAGACGGCGGAAGGATCGCTTAACGAAGTGACCAACATGCTCCAGCGCATCCGCGAACTGGGCGTGCAATCAGCCTCGGGCACCTACCAGGATTCCACCGACCGCACCTACATGCAGAAGGAAGTCGATGCGCTGACCTCGCAGATCGACCAGGTCATCAAGAACAGCGGGTTCAACGGGGTCAAGCTGTTCGACGGATCGACCGCGACGGTGAAAATCCAGACCGGCGCCAACGGCACCGACACGGTCAACCTGTCGATGGCCAACCTGACGACGCTGGCCGCCAACGGCGGCGCGGCGAGTTCCTATGACGTTTCGACCGCAACCGCGGCCAATACCCTGCGGGGCAAGATCGGCACCGAGATCGACACGATCTCCGGCGCGCGCGCCACGCTGGGCGCGGGGCAGAGCCGGCTCGATTCGGTGGTCAACAACCTGACCAACACCGTCACCAACCTGTCGGATGCGCGCAGCCGGATCGAGGACACGGACTATTCATCGGAAACCACGGCGATGGCCAAGGCCCAGATCCTCAGCCAGGCTTCGACCGCGATGATCGCCCAGGCCAACCAGAGCCAGCAGAACGTACTGTCGCTGTTGCGCTAGAACGCGACTACCTACCAGCTTCCTGTCGCTGACAGGTCGGCCCGGCGGCTCCCCTGACCGCCGGGCCCTTTTCGTCATCCAAAGCCGAGCCGATGCGCCGAAGCGACCAAGCGGTCCTTGCGATCCGGGGCGATGCGGTTGGCGCGTTCGGTGTAGATCCCGACCAGTTCCGCTCCGGCCTTGTCGGGCGATCCGGCATCGAACGGCGGCGCCGGATCGTATTCGAGCGCAAGCTGCACCGCCCGCGCTACCTCGTCTCCCGCTATCCGTCCGATAAGGGCCAGGGCGAAGTCGATCCCGGCGGTCACGCCGCCGCCGGTTACGCGGTTGCCGTCGAACACGGTGCGCGCCTTGACCGGTTGCGCGCCGAACAGGGCGAGTTGGTCGAGCCAGGCCCAATGGGTCGTGGCCTTGAAGCCATCAAGCAGACCGGCCGCGCCAAGCACTAGCGATCCGGTGCACACACTCGTCACCCATTGCGCCCCGGCCCCGATCCGGCGAACCCAGTCCAGCGCCTCGGCATTGTCGATCACGTCGGCGACGCCCATGCCGCCGGGAATGCACAGCAGGTCGGCCCAGGGCACTTCGGAAAAGCTGGCGGTGGGAACGATCGCGAAGCCCGAATCGGTCATGACCGGATCGCGGCTGGACCACACCAGATCGACCGTCGCACCCGGCAGGCGCGACAGGAATTGCGCCGGACCTGTGAGATCAAGCTGGGTGACGCCGGGAAACAGCAGAAAGACGATCCGCATAAGCGGTGACTATCAATTCGGGCCGCGATCTTCCAGTAATTACATTCTGCGTGCCTGGTGCGGCAGAGGACCTTGCCAGTCAGGCACAGAGGATCGATTCTAACGGATCAGCAGCACCGAGATCCGGCGGTTGCGCGGATCGTCGGGACGGTCGTGGATCAGCGGTTCGCGGTCGGCCACGCCTTCGATCCGGCGAAAGCGCGCAGCGCCGACTCCTTCACGCATCAGGGCCTGACGGGTCGCCTCGGCCCGCCCGGCGGAGAGCGACCAATTGTTCGCGCCGAGGCCACCGTTCCACGGCAGGGCATCAGTGTGCCCCCGGATCGAGAGCTGCCCCGGCTCGGGCGCGATCACCGCTCCGATCGCCTTGACCAGCTCGGCGGCTTCCGGGGTGAGGATCGTCGTGCCTAGCTGGAACATCGAGAAGTCGGCATCGTCGACCAGATCGATGCGAATGCCCTCGGCGGTATCGATCATCCGCACCTGCCGGGCCAGGCCCTTCAGCCTGGTGTTGCTGCCGATCTTCGCGGCCAGTCGCGATTGCATCGCCTGCATCCGCTTGATCTGCCCCGCGCCCTCCCTTGGCCCGCCGGTGGCGTCGCGGGGGATGGTCATGGCCTTGGTGCCGGTCTGCCCGGCGCGGTTGGGATAGTTGTCGGCATCGGTGATCGAACTGCCGCCCAGCATCCCGTTCGATCCCGCGCTCTGCTCCTTGAGCTTGACCAGCGTAGGAGTGAAATAGTCGGCGATGCCCTTGCGCTGCTTCTCGGTCGTCGCGCCAAGCAGCCACAGCAACAGGAAGAAGGCCATCATCGCGGTGACGAAGTCGGCATAGGCCACCTTCCACGCCCCGCCGTGGTGGCCAGCGGCGACCACCGTGACCTTCTTGACGATGATCGGGGCTGGCAGGTCGTTCCTGCCGCGCGCGGGTTTGGCGGAGGTCATGGATCAGCGTCCCCTCAGCGCATCAAGCAGTTCGGACAGGCCGGGCCGAACATCGTGCCCCAGGCCCGAGCGGGCGCTTTCCACCACCAGCGGCTGCGGCCAGCCGCGGAGGCTGGCGATCACCACCTGCTTGACCGCGTGGAACACCTGCTCGTCCGCCTCGATCACCTGCTTCAGCCGCCCTGCCATCGGCGCGACGATGCCATAGGCGAGCAGCACGCCCATGAAGGTGCCGACCAGCGCCGATCCGATCATGCCGCCAAGGATTGCCGGGGGTTTGTCGATCGAGCCCATGGTCTTGACCACGCCCAGCACCGCGGCGACGATCCCCAGCGCGGGCAGGGCGTCGGCAAGGCTCGACAGTGCATGCTGCGGCTCGTGGATCTCGTGGAAGTGGGTTTTCATCGCGTTGTCCATCACCTCCTCGACCGCATGGACTTCCAGCGTTCCCGAGGAGACGACGATCAGGGTCAGCGTGTCGCAGATCAGCGCGGTCAGTGGCTTGTTGGCGAGGATACGGGGAAACTCGGCGAACAGTGCGGAGTTCTGCGGTTCGGTGACGTGGCCTTCCAGCGCCACCGGGCCTTCTGCGCGCAGCAGTTTCATCAGCCGGGTGGTGAGAAGGATCGCGTCAACGTGATCCTGCCGGGTATGTCGGGGTCCCTTGAACACCTTGCCGAAGCCGCCGAAGAACGCCTTGATCCCGTGCATGTTGTTCCCCGTCACCAGCGCACCGGCGGCGGCGCCGAGGATGATCAGCATTTCGTGCGGAATCGCCTCCATCACCGGGCCGAGCGCCCCGCCAGTGACGGCGAAGCCCCCGAACACCATGACCAGAAGAATGACGATCCCGATGCCCGCGTACATGTCTTGAAATCCCCTGAAGTAAAGATCAGCGCAGTAGATCGAACAGCGACAGCCCGGCCAGTTTGGCGAAGCTTGCCTGGCTGGCTTCCAGCACGGTCATGGTCTGCTGCAACCGCGTCACCGTTTCGGCCATGTCCGTCCCGCCAAGGGCGGCCTGTTCGCTGGCCTGCTGCTCGGATACCTGCGTGCGCCGCGTGGTGGTGAGATCGATCCAGTTGAGCCGCGCGCCGACCACGGTTTGCGCGGTTGTGATCGTCTCCAGCCCGGCATTCAGCGAACCGAGCGCATCGCGCGCGGCTTGCGGGGGATCGGCCACACCGCCGCCCAGCGCATCGGCAAGACCCTTTACCACGGCGAAGAGATTGGTGGCGCCGCCGGGTCCGGTGAAATGGAACGCCTCTGGCCCGGTGATGCCGCGCGTCACGCTCTGGCCATCGCCGAGTGCGATCTGTCCGGCGGTGGTCGTCCCGACGTAGGCCGCGTTGCCGCTGGCGTCGAGCGCATAGGCCTGCCCGGTCGCCTCGCCGCCGAACAGCGCGTGGCCCGTGCTGTCGCGGGTATTGGCAAGGCGGATCAGTTCGCTCTGGATCTGGCCCAGTTCGGTGGCGATCCCGGCGCGCTGTCCGGTAGAAAGGACGCCATTGGCGGCCTGCGTCGCCAGTTCCTGCGCGCGGATCACGGTGTCGGAAAAGCTGGTCAGGGCGGAATCGGTCAGTTGCAGATCGGACGTGGCGCGGTTTGCCGCGGTCGTATCGATCGCGGCGAAAGCCTCGCCCCGGGCGAGGCCGCGCAGGCGCGCCGCGGCGACCGGATCGTCCGATCCCGCGCCAAGCCGCTGTCCGCTGCCGATCTCCGCTTGCAGTTTCTCTGCCTGGGCCCGCAGGCTCGACAGGCTCAGGCTCGACCGATCATAGAACGCGCTGGTGCTCACCGAAGGCATGGCTCGTCTCCGCTCATTTCAATGACAGGAGGGTGTCGAACAGGGTCGAGGCGACCTGGATCGCCTTGCCGTTGGCCTGGAACGCCTGCTGGTAGCGCACCAGGTTCGCCGCCTCCTGGTCGAGATCGACACCGGCCTGGCCGTCAAGCGCGATCCTGGCCGAGGAGGCGATGGTGTCGAGCGCGTCGCTGGTGGTCTTGCGCCCGGCCACTGCGCTTGCGGCAGTGAACAGCAGGCTGTTGGCCTGCCCGGCGATGTCGTTGGCGGAAAGCGCGTTGCGCAAGGCGTCGAGGTTCGCGGGATTGCGGCTGCCCGCCGCTGCCCCTGAGGGAGCGGTGGCAAGCTGCGCGCCCGAGCTGAGGGCGAGGACGATCCCGTTTGCACCGCTGCCGAAAAACAGCGGCTGGCCGGGCGTTCCATCCAGTGCGACACCGTTGGCCTGGGCGGCATTGGCGGTTGAAGCCAGCGCATTGGCGATGCCGTCCAGCGTCGTGCGGTTGTCCCTGATCGCCGTCAACGCCTGGGCCTTGCCCGCGAGCGAACCCGCCGCCTGCGTCACCGGAGCGCCGCCGAGCGTGAAGGAAACCGTGCCGTCCGCCGCCGTGTTCATCACCAGGGGCGAGGCGGTTCCGCCGCTGACCAGCAGCCCCCCGCCGCTCCCGCCAACCCGCACCTCGACGGTCTGGTCGGCGGCGAACCGGGTGGTGACGTCGGCTTGGGTGGAGATCGCCTGAAGCAGGGTGTCGCGCCGGTCGAGCAGCGTCGCCTGATCGCTGGTGCCGGGCTGGGCGCGGGTGAGTTGCAGGTTGATCCGGGCGAGTTCGCTGGCGCCGCGGTTGACCTGATCGACCCCGTCGTCCGCCTCGAAGCGCAGCCCCTGGCCCGCCTGGTCAAGGCCCTGCGCGGCGAGGTTGAACGTGCGGGTCAAGGAGCGCGCATCCTCCAGCACGGCGGCGCGCAGCGAAGGATCGACCGGGTCGGTGGCCAACTGCTGCAACGAGCCTTCGAATGCGGTCAGCGCCGGGTAGAGGTTCGATTGCTCCAGCGCGGCCTCTCCGTTCTGGAGGCCGGCCAGCTCGGCCTTGGCCCGCGCCGCATCGGACCCGGTACGGCGCATCTCGGCCTGGCGGAACATGTCGGCGTTGCGGGTGATCCCGTCGATCCGCACGCCCGAAAGCGAAAGGTCGTTGACCCGGTTCCAGCCGCCCGCCGTCGCCAGCTCGGACAGCCGCACCGAGCGGCGAACATAGCCCTCGGTTCCCGCGTTGGCGATGTTCTGCGCGGTGATGTCGAGTGCGGCGCGTGCGGCCTTCCCGCCCTGCTGCTGTCGATCGCGGCGGCCGTGATCGTCACCCGTGTTGCCGATAGCCGCGATCTGGCCGGGCAGATCGGCGGACAGCCGACGCCTATCGAGCGGCGACAGCCGAACGGATCGCGCGCTTCGTTCCCATGGTCCGTCGTCTCGCCTGGCACGTTCACGGCAGGGGCAGGCCGGGAATCGAACTGGAGGACCTGATGCAAGCCGGCATGGTCGCTCTGACCGAAGCGGCGCAGCGCCATGCGGGGCCGGGCGAGGACGGCTTTGCCGCCTATGCCAAGCTCAGGGTGCGTGGGGCGATGGTCGATCTGATTCGCCGCCACGTCCCGTTTTCACGCGGCGCTGCCGAGCGTCGGCGAAAGGTGAGGGAGTGCGAAGCATCGTTGCAGGCCGAATTCGGCCGCTGCCCACGCCCTGTCGAGTTGGCCGCCGCACTGGGAATGTCTGAATCCGAATTGGCAAATACTATTGCGGAATGTGAACCATTACGGTTTGAGTCGATTGACGATGCCTATGCGGACAGCGACCCGGCCTTCGCCGATGATCGACCGGACAGCTTCGATGTACTCGCCGAAGGCGAATTGCGGAATCACGTCATCACGGCCGTTGAAGCTCTGCCGGAGCGCTTGGCGCTGGTCGTGCAACTCTACTTCGTGGAGGAACTGAACCTGGCCGAAATAGCCGCGGCGTTGCAGGTTTCGGTGCCACGCGTACACCAACTCAAGGCCCAGGCGCTTGACCGTTTGCGCACCGCGCTGGGGCCAACTGTTTGCCTGATCTAGCTTGCGCGCGCCGGGGAGGCGCTGCATAGGCAGGTTTCATGAACGCTTGCGATACCTGTGTCGTGCGCAATCGCGCCATCTGTTCATCGCTCGATTCCGATGAATTGAAGGCACTTAACGCGATCGGGCGCCGCCGGACTCTTGAGCCGGGCGAGTCGCTGATGTGGGAGGGTGAGGATTCCGTCCTCGTCGCCAATGTCATCGACGGGGTACTCAAACTCTCCACCGGAACCGAGGATGGGCGCGAGCAGATCGTCGGGGTGGTCTATCCCTCGGACTTCATCGGTCGCCCGTTTGGATCGACATCCGGGCACGGCGTGACTGCCTTGACGGACGCCAAGGTCTGCGTGTTCAGCCGCAAGGATTTCGATGCTTTCGCGCGCGAACACCCGGCGCTTGAGCATAAGCTGTTGCAGCGGACGCTTGCTGAACTCGACCGTACCCGGCGCTGGATGCTCCTGCTCGGTCGCAAGTCGGCTGGGGAAAAGGTGGCAAGCTTCCTGCTCGAGATGTCGGAGCGTCTGGTCCAGCCCGGCTGCGGCGACGGCGATGGAGCGTTGAAGCGCTTCTCGCTCCCGTTCTCGCGCCAGCAGGTTGCCGACGTGTTGGGCCTGACGATCGAAACTGTCAGTCGCCAGTTCACGCGGCTCAAGGCCGATGGTCTGATTGACCTTCCCTCGCGCCGCGAAGTGGTGATTCTCGATCGCGAGGCGCTCGCCGCCGAGGCCGGGTAAATTCGAGTTTTTCCAGATCCCCGGGCGAGCTGCCCATCCCCTCCCACGGACGGAAGGGGATGGACATGGCGACATGGAAGCCGTCCTGCTCGTCAGAAGCGGTAGCTGACGCCGCCGCTCAGCACCCACGGGTCCAGCTTGTGCTTGGTTTCAAGCACTTCGGTGCCCGCGGCATAGAACTTGGCGGTGGTCGAGACCCAGTACTTCTTGGCGTCGAGCGTCAGGCCGAAGCCGGTCTTGCCAAGCGGAACGTCCACGCCGGCCTGGACCGCGGCGCCGAGGTTCGAGCTGAGGTGAACGCTGTCGACGCCAGCGGCGGCGGCCGTCGCGCCCGGCTTGCTGTCAAGCATGATGAACAAGGCCGGGCCCGCGCCGACGTAGGGCTTGATCGGTCCAAGCGGCAAGTGGTACTTGAGCGAGAACGTGGCCGGAATGATCAGGACATCGTTGACCAGATTGGTGTTCGCAAGGGTGCCCGTGCCATTGACGTGATGCTTTGTGGTGCAGCAAATCGTCTCGAGCGAGACGTTCGGCGTGAAGAAGTATTCGACGGCGATCGTCGGTACGACGTTGTCGCTTGCATAGGTGTTCGCGCCAGTGGTCAGGCCCAGCGGATCCTTGTTCACTGCGGACACCTTGCCATCAGGCAGCACACCCGTCGCGAGCAGTTTGACCTGGATTTTCCCGTCGTCGCTTCCTGCATGAGCCGGTGCGGCGAGCATCGTGGCCGCAGCAAGCGCAGCGGCGATCGTCAGCTTCTTCATATATCCCTCATTTCGCGCCGCGGTGGCTGCACCTTGCAGCTCAGGCAATTCGCGGCGTCGCAGCAAAGTTTCGATCTCTTCGCACTTGCGAACATTGATCGGGCGCAAAAATCCGGCATTTTAGGCGCAGGAGTGTTGCATTGCGGTCAATTTGATCGGCATCAATGCCGCAATGCCCAAGAAGGTTGAAATGAGGCAGTTTTTGCAATATTAGTTTTTACTTATTAACCCTAGCACAAGGGGAAGGGGCTCATGGAATCCGTAGTTGCACGCGCCGGCGTTTGGCTGGCCGCGCTCTTCGTCGCCATCGTCTTTTTCGTGAACGCGGTCGATACCGGCTTTGCGGTTCATATGGCGATCTTCGCGCTGGCAGCTCTTGCCGGCCTGGTGATCACCTTGACGAAGACAAACTATCTTGCGGTTGCCACCGGGGTGAAGGTTGCCGCCGATCAGAGTCGCTATGACGACGATCTGATCAGGGCTGGCGTCATTCTCACCACCTTCTGGGGCTGTGTCGGCTTCCTGGCGGGGCTCTACATTGCCCTCCAACTGGCTTTCCCGGTACTCAACCTGGGGTTTGAATACACGACGTTCGGGCGATTGCGCCCGCTGCACACCTCGGCGGTGATCTTCGCCTTCGGGGGGACGGCGCTGATTTCGACGTCTTTCTATATTGTCCAGCGTACCTGCCGCGCCCGGCTGGCACTGCCCGCCCTGGCCCGGTTCGTGTTCTGGGGCTACCAACTGTTCATCGTGATCGCGGCGACCGGCTACGTCATGGGGATCACCCAAGGCAAGGAATACGCCGAGCCGGAGTGGTACGCCGATCTGTGGCTGACCCTCGTATGGGTCGCCTATCTCATCGTATTCGTCGCCACGATCATGAAACGCAGCGAGCCGCACATCTACGTGGCCAACTGGTTCTTCCTCTCATTCATCCTGACCGTTGCCATGCTGCACCTGGTCAACAACGTGAACCTTCCGATCAGCATCTTCGGGAGCCGCAGCTACCCGGTATGGGCGGGTGTTCAGGGCGCGCTGGTGCAGTGGTGGTACGGCCACAACGCGGTGGGTTTCTTCCTGACGGCTGGCTTCCTGGCGATGATGTATTACTTCGTCCCCAAGCAGGCCGAGCGGCCGATCTACAGCTATCGCCTGTCGATCATCCACTTCTGGTCGCTGATCTTCCTCTACATCTGGGCTGGTCCGCACCACCTGCACTACACCGCGCTGCCCGACTGGGCGCAGACCCTGGGCATGGTGTTCTCGGTGATGCTGTGGATGCCTAGCTGGGGCGGGATGATCAACGGCCTGATGACGCTCAACGGCGCTTGGGACAAGGTTCGCACCGATCCGATCATCCGCTTGATGGTGTTCAGCCTGGCGTTCTACGGGATGAGCACCTTCGAAGGGCCAGCGATGTCGATCAAATGGGTCAACAGCCTGTCTCACTATACCGACTGGACCATCGGCCACGTCCATTCCGGCGCGCTGGGTTGGAACGGCATGATCACCTTCGCCGCGATTTACTACCTGACGCCGCGCCTGTGGGGCCGGGAACGGATGTATTCGCTGCGGATGGTCAACTGGCACTTCTGGCTCGCCACCATCGGCATCGTCTTCTACGCCTCGTCGATGTGGGTCGCGGGCATCATGCAGGGCCTGATGTGGCGCGAATACGGCGCCGACGGCTACCTGGTGAATAGCTTTGCCGAAACCGTCGCGGCCATGCATCCGATGTACATCGCGCGCGCATTCGGCGGCGTACTCTACCTGACGGGCGGGCTGATCATGGCCTACAACGTGTGGCAGACGGTTGCGGGCAACCTTCGCGACGAATTGCCGCTGCGCCAGGCCGCCTACGATCAGGCCGCCGACCGCCCGCTTCCCGCCGCTGCCGTTCCGGCCGAATGAGGGATCCAGACCAATGACTTCTGAAACCATCAAGGAACCCGCGGGCACAGAAAAGTGGGCCCGGCACAAGAGGCTGGAGAAGAACGTCGCGCTGCTTGGCGTGTTGGCCTTCGGCGCGGTGATCATCGGGGGTATCGTCGAAATCGCTCCACTGTTCTGGATCGACAACACGATCGAGAAGGTGGACGGGATGCGTCCCTACACACCGCTGGAGCAGGCGGGGCGCGATATCTACGTCCGTGAAGGCTGCTACCTGTGCCACAGCCAGATGATCCGTCCGTTCCGGGACGAGGTCGAACGCTATGGCCACTACAGCCTTGCCGCGGAATCGATGTACGACCACCCGTTCCAGTGGGGCTCCAAGCGCACCGGGCCCGATCTGGCGCGCGTGGGTGGCCGCTATTCGGACGAATGGCACGTGCAGCACCTCAAGGACCCGCGTGCGGTCGTCCCTGAATCGGTGATGCCGATGTATGCCTTCCTGGCCGATCGCGATCTCAACGCGGGCGACCAGAAGGCCAGCCTCACCGCGCTCTACCGCGTCGGCGTCCCCTATACCAAGGAAGACCTCGACAAGGCGAATGATGATCTCAAGGCCCAGGCCGATCCCAACGGCGATGCCGCCGACCTGCAGAAGCGCTATCCAAAGGCGCAGGTCCGCGACTTCGACGGCAATCCGGGCCGCCTGACCGAGATGGATGCGCTCGTCGCCTACCTCCAGGTGCTCGGCACCATGGTCGACGTCAATTCGGCGGCGGCTCAGGAGGATCTGGCGACCGAGAAGGGCCGGTGAGCCCGCATTCGACCTATGAAACGCTGCGGCAATTCGCCGACAGCTGGGGTCTTCTGACCATGGTGGTGGTGTTTGCCGCATTCGCCGCCTGGCCATTCCGCCCCGGCGCTCGCGAAGCGAACGAAGCCGCAGCCAACATGATCTTCAAGGACGATGACCATGGGGAATAAGCGCATCGACGACGCCACCGGCGTCGAGACCGTCGGCCACGAATGGGACGGCATCGAGGAACTCAACAACCCGCTGCCGCGCTGGTGGCTGCTGACCTTCTACGCCTCGATCGTGTTCGCGATCGGTTACGTGATCGTCTATCCGGCGATCCCGCTGGGCAACCACGGCACCGAAGGTCTCTGGGGCTGGACCAGTCGTGGCCAGCTTGCCGCGGAAACCAAGGCCGAAACCGACCGGCGCGCGCCGATCATGGCGGCGCTGGCCGCCACGCCGATCGAGGCGCTCCCGGGCAAGCCCGAACTCATGCAGCAGGCGGTCGCCGGCGGCAAGGCGGCCTTCCGCGTCAACTGCGTCCCGTGCCACGGCGCGGGCGCGGCCGGCTCGAAGGGGTATCCGAACCTCAACGACGACGACTGGCTGTGGGGCGGCGATCTCAAGACGATCGAGACCACCATC
>JAGWUU010000084.1 GCA_028868335.1 Sphingomonadales bacterium
GTGGCGATCTTCGGGACGACGATCAGCCCCTACCTGTTCTTCTGGCAGGCCGGGCAGGAAGTGGAAGAACAGCACCGTCGCCACATCAAGCCGCTGCACGTCAGCCCGCGCCGGGCCGGGCCGGAATTGAAACGGATCCGCACCGATACGATGGTGGGCATGGGCTTTTCGCACCTTACCGCCCTGTTCATTATCGTCGCCACCGCGGCAACGCTCAACGCGCATGGCGTGCGCGACATTGCCAGCGCTGCACAGGCGGCCGAGGCACTGCGCCCCATCGCCGGAGAGTTCGCCTTCGCGCTGTTCGCGCTCGGCATCATCGGCACCGGACTGCTTGCCGTGCCGATCCTTGCCGGCAGCGCCGCCTATGCGGTTAGCGAGACTTTCGGCTGGGTAGAGGGACTTGATCGCAAACCGCGTGAAGCGAAGGCTTTCTACGGCGCGATCGCCGCCGCGGTGGTGGGCGGAGTGGCGCTGAACTTCGCGACGATCGACCCGATGCGGGCGCTGTATTGGGCCGCTGTCGTCAATGGGCTGCTCGCTCCGCCGTTGATGGTAGTGACCATGCTGATCGCGCGGAACCGCAGCATCATGGGCGATCTGGTGCTTGGGCGCGGACTTGAATTCGGCGGTTGGCTCTCAACCTCGGTAATGTGGATCGTGGCGGGCGGCTTCCTGCTCAGTTGAGCGGGCGCGATGGCGGAAAGAGGCTCAGCCCTGGCCGTGATCGCTACGTCCGAAGTCCGGGCGGGCGTCGTCCTGGCCTTCCTCGATGATCGAGCGGCGGATCGCGCGGGTACGGGTAAAGTGGTCGAACAACTGGTCGCCGTCGCCCACCCGGATCGCACGCTGAAGGGCGGTAAGATCCTCCGTGAAGCGCTGGAGCATTTCCAGCACCGCATCGCGGTTCGACAGGAACACGTCGCGCCACATCGTTGGATCGGAAGCGGCGATGCGGGTGAAATCCCGGAAGCCGCCAGCGGAATACTTGATGACCTCGCTTTGCGTCACGCCTTCCAGATCGTCTGCCGTGCCGACGATGGTGTAGGCGATCAGGTGCGGCAGGTGGCTGGTGACGGCCAGCACCAGATCGTGATGCTGCGGGTCCATCAGTTCGACATTCGCGCCGAGCGCTTCCCAGAAGGCGGAGATTGCCGCGACCTTCGCCGGGTCCGCGCCCTCGGGCGGAGTGACGATGCACCAGCGATGGCGGAACAGGCTGGCGAAGCCCGAGTCAGGGCCGGACCGCTCTGTTCCTGCAACCGGATGTGCCGGGATCACCGCATGATTGGGCAGCGCGGCCGCCAGCGCCTTGGCGACGCTGAGCTTGGAAGAACCGACATCGCTGATCACCGCGTCCGCGGGGAGCGCCGGGGCCAGTTCCGCCGCCGCTGCGCCCATCGCACCCACCGGCACGCACAGGATCACCAGTTGCGCCTCGCGCGCGGCGTCGGCGGCGCTGTCGCAGATCCGGTCGACCAGTCCACGCTCTGTGGCGCGGGCGCGGGTGGCGGGGTCGGCGTCATAGCCGGTGGTCGTCGCGCCGGGCAGGCATTCCCGCACCGCCAGCCCGATCGACCCGCCCAGCAGGCCAAGGCCGATGATCGCGATCCGCTCGAAACCCATCAGACAGCCTCCGCCATTTGGCGCAGGGCTAGGGCGATGGCGTCCATCTGCCCTGCCGTGCCGATGGTGATGCGAAGGGCGTGGCCAAGCCCCTGGTTGGGCAGCCAGCGAACGATGGTGCCGCGTTTGACGAGGCCATCATAGGCCGCTTCGGCGCTTAGCTTGCCTTCGAACAGTACCAGCACGAAGTTCGCTTCGGAAGGGACCACGCGCAGGCCGTGATTGCCCAGCGCGGAGATTGCTTCGACGAAGCGGGTACGCTGCGCGCGGTTATGTTCGCGAGATGCTTCGACGAAGGACTGATCGCCAACGGCGGCAAGCGCCATGGCCTGTCCCGAATTGGTCACGTTGAACGGCCCGCGAATGCGGTTGAGCGTGTCGACCAGCGCGGCGCTGCCCGTGGCCCAGCCGATCCGTTCGCCGGCAAGGCCATAGATCTTCGAGAACGTCCGCGTCACCAGCACGTTGGGATGGGTGCGGGCCAGCTCGATCCCTGCATCGTCGTCCGCTGGATCGAGATACTCGGCATAGGCCTGGTCCAGCACTAGCAGCACGTCGCCTGGCAGCCCGGCGTGAAGTCGGGCGATTTCGCCGCCGGGCAGGAACGTGCCGGTCGGGTTGTTGGGGTTGGCCACGAACATCACCCGCGTCCGGTCCGTGACCGCGGCCAGCAACGCGTCAACGTCGGCTCCGTAGCCGCTATCACGCACTTCGACTGGGGAGGCGCCACAGCGCCGCGCCGCGATGTCATAGACGGCAAAGCTGTACCGCGAGAATACGATCTCGTCACCACAACCCGCGTAGCCCTGGGCGGCGAGGTTGAGCAACTCGTCGGAACCAGTCCCCATCACCACCAGCGCCGGATCGAGCCCGTGCAGCGCGGCGATGGCCTCGCGCAGATCCTTGCTGTCCGGGTCAGGATAGAGCGACGGATCCCTCACCTCTCCCCGTGCAGCCAGCGCCTTCGCGCTGGTGCCGAGCGGATTCTCGTTGGCGGAGAGCTTGACCAGCGGGCGCCCGTCGCTCCCGACGCTTTTGCCGGGGACGTAGGCGTGGATTGCCTCGATCCACGGCTTGGGAGTTGGTGCGTTGCCCATCGTGGCCGCGCCCTTAGCAGGCCTGCGGGCAATTGACAGCCTGCTTCTCGTCCCCCAAGCGGCAAGCATGGCAGCCGCCGAACTCAATCTGGTCAACGATACGCTGGTCCTTCCCGCGCCGCTTCCGCTCGATGGCGGACAGAGCCTTGAGCGGGTGGAGATCGCCTATGAGACGATCGGCACGCTCAACGCCGACAGGTCCAACGCGATCCTGCTGTTCCACGCCCTGACCATGGACCAGCACGTCGTCAGCGCGCATCCCAAGACCGGCAAGCCGGGCTGGTGGTCAAAGTCGGTCGGTCCGGGCAAGGTGATCGACACCAGCCGTTTCTACGTGATCTGCGCCAATGTGCTGGGCGGTTGCATGGGGTCGACCGGCCCGGCGAGCCCTCACGCCGATGGCAAGCCCTGGGGCATGCGCTTTCCGGTGATCACCATCCGCGACATGGTCCGCGCCCAGGTCGCGCTGCTCGACGCCATGGGCATAGACAAGGTCCATGCCGTGATCGGCGGATCGATGGGGGGGATGCAGGCGCTGTCGTTCGCCGCCAACTGGCCCGAGCGGACCGGCGCGGCGCTGGTCATCGCTTCCACCGCGCGGCATTCGGCGCAGAACATCGCCTTTCATGAGGTCGGCCGCCAGGCGATCATGGCCGATCCCAAGTGGGAAGGGGGCGACTATTACGGTGCGGGCAAGGGGCCGGAGGACGGACTTGCCGTTGCTCGCATGGCGGCGCACATCACCTATTTGTCCGAGGCGGGGCTGACCGACAAGTTCGGCCGCCGCCTTCAGGATCGTTCGGCCAAGACCTTCGGCTTCGACGCCGATTTCCAGGTCGAGAGCTACCTGCGCCACCAGGGGCTGAGCTTCACCGATCGGTTCGATGCCAACAGCTATCTCTATATCACCCGCGCCATGGACTATTTCGATCTTGCCGAGGAGCACGGCGGGCGGCTGGCTTCGGCCTTTGCGACAAGCAAGGCGCGGTTCTGCCTGATCAGCTTCGATACCGACTGGCTCTATCCCACCGCCGAAAGCCGGACCATAGCCCACGCGCTCAATGCATCGGGTGCGCCGGTCAGCTTCGTCGAACTCAGCGCGCCGTTCGGCCATGACAGTTTCCTGCTCGACGTACCGGCGCAGGACCGGGTGATTGCGGGGTTCCTGAACCAATGAGCCTGTTCACTCCCCCCGTGACATTCGGCCTTCGCCCGGATCTGGCGATCATCGCAACAAAGGTGAAAGTCGGATCCCGTGTCCTTGATGTCGGTTGCGGCGACGGTTCCTTGATGGAGGCTCTGAAAGAGCAGATGGGGTGCGATGCCCGGGGCATGGAACTCGATCCGCTGGGCGTCGCCGCGTGCGTCGCCAAGGGGTTGTCGGTGATGCAGGGCGATGCCGATACCGATCTGGCCGACTATCCCGACGCGGCCTTTGACTATGCGATCCTCAGCCAGACGTTGCAGACCACCAAGCGGCCCGACAAGGTGCTGGACGAACTTCTGCGGGTGGGCCGCAAGGCCTTCGTCAGCTTCCCCAACTTCGCGCACTGGAAGGTCCGGGCCAGCTTGCTGTGGAACGGACGCATGCCGGTGACGCGGCTGCTGCCGATCGCCTGGTACGAAACGCCCAACATCCACCACGTCACCGTGCGCGATTTCCGCGAACTGGTGGCCGACCGGGGCTATCGGATCGAGGGGCAATGGTTCCTTTCGGGCGACCGCCAGACCAGCCCCGCGGCGGCGAACTGGCGGGCCGAACACGCGGTGTTCCTGCTGTCACGCTAGAGCCTGCCCCCGGGTGCTGACAAAAAGGTTACACCCTGTCACCTGATAAACCTTGTCCGTTCAATGGCTAGGGCCGGAAAAGGTGACAGATTCGCGTTTTTCAATGGTGTCATTTACGGCCGGTTTCAAAGAGCGCGGGTTCGGAACGAGCCCGCGATCACGTTGCCACCTGCCCGGCGAGTAGGAAAGCATCCGGGGGTCAGGCCCCGCGGTGCGCGCCATCGTTGACCAGCGTAACCGCGTCCCCGCGCGCCAGCACCCACAGGCTTAGCCCGGCGGCGCAGGCACGCGTGACCGCCAGCGAGGTGGGCAATGACACGGTGACGAGCGTTGTCGCCCCGGCGCGCACGGCCTTCTCGACGATTTCGAAGCTGCATCGCGCAGTCGACAGGACGAAGCCGGGAGACAGCGCACAGCCCTGCCGGGCCATGGCGCCGACCAGCTTGTCGAGCGCGTTGTGCCGCCCGACATCCTCACGCACCGGGCCGATCGCGCCATCCGGCGCGCACCAGGCGGCGGCGTGGGCGGCGCCGGTCTTGCGGCCAAGGTCCTGCCGATCGTGCAGGCTTGCGAGAGCGGCAAAGATGGCTTCGGGCGCAATCGCCGCGTGCGCCGCAACCGGAGGCAGGGCGCGGGCCACTTCGGCAAGGTTTTCGATCCCGCACAGTCCGCAGCTCGATTCGGCAACGCGGCTGCGCACCCGTTCGGTCAGCTTGTCGATCCCCAGACCGCTCAGTGCGGCGCGGACGATCCATCCTTGCTCGACTTCGGCAATGGCGATGTCGCTCACTTCGACGGCGGTTGCGGCCAGCCCCTCGTTGAGCGCAAAGCCGATGGCGAAGTCTTCCAGATCGCGCGGCGTCGCCATCATCACCGCGTAGGACAGGCCGTTGAATTCCAGCGCCACCGGAACCTCCGGCACCCAGACGCGGGTGATCGCGTTCCGGGTGCCGTCCGGCCTGACTTCAAGCGCAGTGCTCATCCCATGCGGTGCAGGGCGCAAAGCTTGTTGCCATCGGGATCGCGCAGATAGGCGAGGTAGAGATCGCCCATACCGCCCGAGCGCACGCCCGGCGGATCCTCGACCGCGGTGCCGCCCGCGGCAGCACCCGCGGTGTGCCAGGCATCGGCCTGGGCCGGGCTGTCCATCGCGAAACCGATGGTGGCGCCGTTGGCATAGGTGGCCGGCTCGCCGTTGATCGGCGCGGTGACGAGAAAAATGCCGCCGTTGTGCATGTAGATCAGGCGGCCCTTGTCATCCTGAATTGCGGGCTTGCCGCCGATCGCGGTGAACACGGCGTCATAGAACTTTTTCGATTTCTCCAGGTCGTTGCTGCCGACCATGTTGTGGCTGTACACGGGCCTCTCCTTTCCAGTTGCGAATTGCCACCATTGTCCGCCGCAAGGCCGCCGTCAATCGCAATGAGCATGGTGGGGCCAAGAACGTTGGCTGCGGTTCAGCTTTGCTGCGATAGGGCGGGGCAATGACCACGATGTTTTCGTCTTTCGCTCTGGTGCTTGCCGCCGTTACCGCCCCGGTCGCGGCCCAGCCGGTTCCCCCGCCGCCGACGCTCAACCCCGAGCAGGAAATTGCCGTCCGTTGCAGCGCGGCTTTTGCCATCGTCAGCAACGAACAGGCCCGCGCAACGCCACTTGGCACGGGCTGGCCGGCGCTTGGCACCCGTGGCCGCGAGTTCTTCGTGCTGACCGGCGCGCGGCTGATGGACGAAACCGGGGCGACCCGGCCACAGGTCCAGATCCTGTTCACGCGCGCCGCCAGCGACCTGCGCGGCGATCCGGCGGCGTTGCCGGCGCGACTCGGCAGTTTGCGCGCACCGTGCCTGGCCTTGCTCGACCTTGCCATTCCGGCGGGTTGAGGCAACGCTTCGTCGCTTCATTCAGCCAACTGCAAGCGAATCGGCGATAAAAGCCGCGCGTCCCGATTTTCGGGCACCTGGAGTTTGCCGAAATGACGCAACCCCGTTCCGCCTTCAAACTGGTGTCGCTCAGCGCGCTGGCCGTGGCCATGCTGGCTCCGCTGCCTGCTGCCGCCCACGATTCCGCGCGCCGTGACGACGCCCAGCGCGGGCTGGCCGAGGTGGAGGGTCGGCTGTCCGATCCCGCTGCGCAGCGGGCGATCGGCGATGCCATGGCCGGGATGATGGCGGCGATGCTCGACATGAAGGCGGCGCCGTTCCTCAAGGCGATGGACCGCATGGGCGCCTCGATGGGTGAGCGTCCGCATCACCGCGCCATTCCCGACGATGCGACGCTGGGCGATCTTGCCGGACCCGAGACGCGGCACATGCCCGATGAGGTTGCCCGCAAGGCCCCGGCGATGATGGGCGCGGCGGGCGCCATGGTTGGCGCGATGGGTGAAATGCTTCCCCAGCTTGAAGAGATGGGCAAGCGCATGACCGAGCAGATGCGCCGGTCGATCCCGCAAAGCGCGGACTGACCCCCAGGATTTTGATCGAGCGGCTGGAAACGCCGGGCCGGGCGGGCTAGTTCCGCGCGAATGAGCAGCACCGCGCGCCAGGCCATCGTGGATATTGGCTCGAACTCGATCCGTCTGGTCGTGTTCGGCGGTCCGCCGCGTGCGCCCTCTACCCTGTTCAATGAAAAGCTCATGGCCGGGCTGGGCCGCGGACTGACCGCGGGGGGACGCCTCGATCCCGAGGCCGTCGCACTGGCGCTGCGCGGTCTGGCCCGGTTTGCCGCGTTGCTGCGGCTGATGGAGCCGATCTCGGTGCAGGTCGTCGCCACCGCGGCGGTGCGCGCGGCGATGGATGGCGGCGAATTCCTCGAGGCGGTGCGCGCGCTGGGCCTTCCCGCCGAACTGCTGTCGGGCGACGATGAAGCGAAGGCTGCCGGTTACGGAGTGATCGCCTCCATTCCCGAGGCGCGTGGGCTGGTCGCCGACATGGGCGGCGGCAGCCTCGAGCTGGTCCGGGTGGAGGGGGGCAAGGTTCACCAATGCGTGTCGCTGCCGTTCGGGGTGATCCCTGTCGGCACGATCCGGGCTGGCGGACGCGGCATGCTGCGCCGGGCCATGCGCAAGGCGCTGAAGGACGCGGGCTGGCTGAAGGTGGTGGCGGGACAGCCGCTCTATCTGGTCGGTGGCGGCTGGCGCGCGCTGGCGCGGGTCCACATGCAGCGCACCGGCTGGCCGCTGGCGGTGCTGGGCCACTATCATTTCGCCACCGACGACACCCGCTGGCTGAAGGCCGACGTGCGCGAGGCGGGACCGGCCCGGCTCGCCGCGTTGCCGGGTGTGAGCACCACCCGCGCCGCGCAGCTTGCCGACGGCTCCGCCCTGCTGGCGACCCTTGCGGGTGAGGTGCGCCCGTCGCAGATCGTCATCTCCACCTTCGGCCTGCGTGAAGGGCTGCTCTACCAGAAGCTGGGAGCAAAGGCGCGCGCCGCCGATCCGCTGATCGAAGGGGTGCGCCACGCTGTCGGCGGCCAGATCCAGGACTCGGCCTATCCCGAAGCGCTGCTGCGCTGGGGCGACGGCGCCTTTCCCGGCGAGCCCGAGCCGTTGCGCCGCCTGCGCCACGCCGCCTGCCTGATCGCCGGAACCGGCTGGGCATCGAACCCCGACTTCCGCGTTGTCGAGGGCGAGGACATGGCGCTCCACGGCAACTGGATCGGGGTCGATGCGGCGGGGCGGGCGATGATTGCCATGGCGCTCCACGTTGGCCTTGGCGGTGATCCGGATGCCCCGCCGCCGATCCTGCTCCAGCTTGCGGGCCGCGATGAACTGGCCCGCGCCCGCGCCTGGGGCCTCGCCCTGCGTCTGGCCCAGCGGCTTGGCGGCGGCGCGCCGCAGGCGCTGGCCGAGGTTCCGATCGGGATCGCCGCAGACGGCGGGCTTGTGCTGACCGTGCCGAGGGCGGATCGCGCACTGATCGATCCGGCCTGCGAACGGCGGTTGACCCGGCTCGCCCTGGCGCTCGATCGCCAGGCGCAGATCGAATCCTGATCGCGCCAGGGGTTTTCCACCTGAAATGCCTCGCAGGTTGCCTGATGAAGGGTGGACGCGCGAGTCAGGCTTGGGCATGACCAATTGCCATGTGGCAACTCTACCAGTTTCCCCTCTGCCCGTTCAGTCGCAAGGTCCGCCTGCTCCTCGGAGAAAAAGGTGTCGGCTATGAGCTGTGGCGCGAGAACCCGTGGGAGGGGCGCGATGATTTCCTCGCGCTCAACCCTGCCGGGCGGACGCCGGTGCTGCACGATCCGGCCAAGGGGCTGACCCTGGTTGATAGCCGGGCAATCTGCGAATATTTCGAGGAAACGATCGACAAGAACCCGATGATCAACGGCACCGCCGCCGGTCGGGCCGAGATTCGCAGGCTTGTCGCCCTGTTCGATGAAAACTTCTACGGCGATGTCACCGCGCCCTTGCTGCACGAGCGGATGAAGAAGCGGCTGGTCTATCGCCAGTCACCCGATTCCCGCGTGCTGCGCGAGGCGATGAAGCTGGCGCACGAACACCTCTACTATATCGACCACCTGATCGATCATCGCCCGTGGCTGGCCGGTGCAACGATGAGCCTGGCGGACCTTGCCGCCGCCGCGCAGATCTCGGTGGCCGACTATCTTGGCGGGCTGGACTGGACCGGCCACGACCAGTCGCGCGACTGGTATGCCGTGTTCAAGAGCCGCCCCAGTTTCCGCCCCTTGCTGGCCGAACGCATGGAAGTGATCCAGCCCCCCAGTCACTACGCCGACGTCAACGCCTAGGCGGTGTGGACAAATTTGAACCCACTTTACGTCCGCTTGCGTGCCGCAACCTTGTCGTGTGAATGGCAGTGATGTTGGGGAGAGCGGACGTTGTAGCTTATCCACGCCGCTGATAGTCTCGGGGGATGGATCAAAAAACCTTCGTCGAAAGATTGTGTTGGGTCGTGTTGGACAACTTGTCGCGCGACCTTGTCGAATATTGGCAGCATCCACCAGGTCGACTGCGCTCTGAGACACGGTCGCGGCGCGCCAAATGGCTCGGCAGCATGAACGCGGAAGATCGCGAACTTCTTGAAGCATTTGGAACCGAGGCAGCCCGGTCCGCTCTCTTCGGCATCCTTGCCGTCCTCGATGGTTCGCGTGCAATCGAAGGTGCTGAAGAGGGTCATTTGGAATTGCGCTATCTGGGCGCTAACCGCTCGGGCTTACTAGCGTCTAGCGCAATTGAATCGGACACGATGCCGTTGCATGAACTGCTGCCCTGAATGTCGGCAATTGTCGTCGTGTCCGGCAGGTCCACTTTCAGCCAGAAATAGCGCCTGGCTGCCATCAGAGAGCTCGACGGAATTTGTCCACGCTGCCCAGGACCGTTCCATCCTGTCGGGCCCCCGTTGCCCGGCGCGGTGAATAGGTTCCGGGTCTAGACGGTAAGGCGATCCGCGAACCGGCCATTCCGCCGGAAACGCACCAGCCAGCGATCGAGGAACAGCTCCAGCGGGCGCGGCTGCACGCCAAGGTCGGCGCAGCCCGGAAGCTTGCCTGAAGCGACGTTGCCCGCCTTCAGCAGCTTCCACTGCTGGCTGGAGATCGGCGCGCCCGGCAGCCATCCAGTAGCCGCCGCGATCAGGCCCGACAGTCCATCGGGCAGCGGCAGCAGCAAGGGGCCGCGCTCGGCCGCCGCGGCGATCTGCCGGTTGAGCGCAAGCATCGTCACCGTTTCCGGTCCGGCAACCTCGAAGGTCTTGCCGCCGTGCCGCTCCGGGTCGGCCAGCGCGGCGACGATCGCGCGGGCGCAGTCCTCGACGAACAGCGGCTGAAGCTTCGCCTCGGGGGCGAACACCGGCAGCGCAGGGAGGCTGGAAATCAGCCCGGCGAAGCGGTTGAGGAAATGGTCGTCCGATCCGAACAGGATCGAGGGGCGCACCACGCTGGCACCCGGAAATGCGGCCAGCACCAGCGCTTCGCCATGGGCCTTGGCGCGCGCATAGGCCGTATCGCCGCTGGCGTCGGCGCCGATGCCGGAAACGTGGACGAATGCGCTGGCCCCGGCAGCGCTTGCCGCTTCGGCCAGTTTGCCCGCTCCGTCACCCATCAGCGCGTCGAGGTTGCCGCTGAATGAGCCCGCCAGGTTGATCACCGCGTCGGCTCCCGCCAGTACGCCGGGCAGCGTTTCAGGCTTGGTCAGATCGGCGCGCAGCAGTTGCACCTGGCCAAGATTGCCCAGCGGCTTGACCGTGAACGCCCGCTCGGCATGAGGGCCGACCACCCGCAGGCGCGCGCCGCGCATGAGCAGTTCCTGTGCGACATAGCGGCCAAGAAATCCGCCGCCGCCAACCAGCGCCACAACCTTGCCTGCCAGTTCCTGAGCCATTGCCACCTGCCTGATGAATATCGCCTTCGCTCGCTGCCTTGGCACAGATGCCAACCCCCTCGCAACGCCGGAGTTGCACCCGCGACGGCCGGGATTTCGTCTGGCCCGAAAAATCCGTGCTTCGCCCAAACCACCGGTTGACAACCCCCGCCACCCCCCGCTAGTGGCGCGCTCCTACCTGGCTGCGGACGCACTGGTCCGCATGCCCCGTGCCCAGATGGCGGAATTGGTAGACGCACCAGCTTCAGGTGCTGGCGCTCGCAAGGGCGTGGAGGTTCGAGTCCTCTTCTGGGCACCA